>JAJYKL010000009.1 GCA_021788625.1 Chloroflexota bacterium | reverse complement strand
TCATGTCCAGGCGTTGCGATAAAATTACCTGCAATAACGATTCGTTCACGCGGCGATGAAGGCGTGCCAGTTCCATCTGTCCGCGTATCAAGGAGACAAGTAATTATGACGACATTGAACGAAGCATTAGATCTGATGATGAACAGGTTCAACCCTGCCAAAGCCAGGGGGGTGAATGCTATCATCCAATTGATTGCCACCGGTGAAGGCGGGGGAGAATATGCCGTCAGTGTGTCCGAAGGTAAAGCCACACTCACACCGGGTGCGGTTCCAAATCCAACCGTCACAATTAACGTTCCCACCCAGGACTGGATCAATATTCTGAGCGGCACTCTAGATCCCACGCGCGCCTTCATGGCAGGTCGATTACGCATCACGGGAGACCTGGGACTGATGATGCGCTTCCAGACAATGTTTGGTTAACTTCCTTCACAGCGCCCTGCATGGTTGACCTGACCCGCTGAGCGATCTACCAGATTTGCTGCATTGGTCAGTGAGCATAGTGCTGGAATTCGAACAGTCAGGGTAGGCCACAATGCGCCTGTCATATTCTGTTTAAGTTTGCATCACTCCGGCTTGCATGCTGCCAACTTAACTAAGTTGTGACGGGCATCACCCATGATCTCATGCACAGTATCACGTGTAAGAAGGGCATGTGGTCGCTGCCAACCAGAGTAAAGTCAGTCGCTGCCTTGGATGGGTTGAGCTGGAACCATTCCTTCCTGGTAGTCTCAGGCACCGAGCTTGTGTCTCGCTATCCAGCCCCCTGCAAAACGGCGAACCGGATTCTACTGCGTGAAGCGCAGCATACCCCGATAAACCAGTCTTCTTGTGTGGCTCAGTAGACTCCAGAAACCTCGAGAAGCGCAGTTGCAAATTCCCTCAAGTATGTTACATTACAGGCACAGGAGGAAAGTGCCGGCAAGTCTGTGCAAGGTGATTGATTCGTTCCCCGCAGGTAGCGAGCAGGACAGCTCTCGACAGAACGGGCGCGCCGTCCGCGCTCAGCGCAACAGTGCAATGAAGCACTGTACGAACCTCCGGTAGTGTCGAGCATCACCCAAGGTATTCATCTACCCACACGACAAAAGGAGGGCGGTCCTTGTAAGAGTCAGAACATCGTAAGCATATCGCACGCAATATTACAAATGTAAGTCACCCAATTCGGCCTCTGAAAGTGGGGGCTGTCCAGTTTCGGAATTTGATTCCATAGCGATCGTTTCGTTCCATACACGGAGAGAGAAAGAACCATGCCAAGCAGACTGTATGTTGGCAACTTGTCGTATTCCACTACCGAAGATGCACTGCGCGAGTTCTTTGCGACGGCGGGTGAAGTCAAGACGGCTGAGGTCGTCATGGACCGCCAGACAGGGCGTTCGAAGGGATTTGCGTTTGTCGAAATGGTGAACGATGAAGGCGCTCAAAAGGCTATTCAGATGCTGAATGGCAAAACGCTGGATTCGCGCCAACTGCGCATTGACATTGCCAAACCCAAGGAGCAGCGCCCACGCTTGGGCGGAGCAGCCAGCAGCTTTGGTAGTGCGGATCGCAGTCGCCGCAGTCGCCGCGACGACGACGTGGACTAAACAGCTCTCAGCACAATGAAGTGCTGTATGCCTTAGCGTTCTGATTCGGCATACGAGCAATTACCGGCACATTCGAGGGGCGCACCTACAGTGCGCCTTCTTTATTTTTCATTAACGAGCCGGCTCACAGATCATCACCGTTCACTAACTCTGGATAACGCCGTGCGGCGATTCGTGCCGTCGTGTGGTTCATTCCTCTCGCAATACGTACCCAACCCCTCTCACGGTATGAATCAAACGCGGCTCATTGCTCGCTTCCGTCTTCTGTCGCAGGTAGCGTACATAGACTTCCAGAACATTGCTTTCCCCGCCGAAGTCATAGCCCCACACCCGGTCCAGGATTTGTTCGCGGGTCAATACCTGGCGTGGATTGCGGATCAGGTACTCCAGCAAGTCGTATTCCTTAGCCGTCAACTCAAAGGTGCGATCACCACGCTTGGCCAGACGGGTGCCGGTATCCAGCTGCAGGTCAGCATAGCGCAGGATTTCCGGTTTGGAACTGGGTGCAGCCCGGCGTAATAAAGCGTGCACCCGAGCAAGCAGCTCAGGAAAAGCAAACGGCTTGGTCATGTAGTCGTCCGCACCAGTCTCCAGGCCGGTGACACGGTCCGAAACAGACTCTTTGGCCGTGAGCATCAGGATGGGTACGTTGCTGGCGGCTCGCAGTCGCTTGCACACTTCCAACCCGTCCATACCAGGCATCATCCAATCCAGGATCACCAGATCGGGTGGATTATCACGAGCAGCGGCCAGACCTCCAGAACCATCAGCCGTGGCAGTAACCTTGTAGTTCTCGTAAGCCAACCCACGACGCAGGAGGTCCCGAATGGCCGGGTCGTCTTCGATCACGAGTATATGTTCCATGTTAGACACTCAGCTCAACCTCGTGATTATTTTAATGTATAACAGTTGTAGCCATGACAGCATAATAATAGACCACCACGCCAGCCCAGAGTAGCGAATCGATCCGATCGAATGCGCCGCCATGACCAGGGATCAATTGACCCGAGTCTTTCGCTCCAGCCTGACGTTTGAACATCGATTCAATGAGGTCGCCCAACGTTCCCAGCGCGCCAACCAGGACCGCGGATACCGTCGCATTGATGATACCCAGCGGCGACACAAGCCCGATAACAACACCTCCCAGCAATGCGGCAAGCAGACCACCCAGGTAGCCTTCCCAGGTCTTGCGCGGGCTTAGTGATGGGCTCAGCAGGTGACGACCATAGCGTCGGCCGATAAAATACGCACCGCTATCGGCCAGCCATGTGGAGCCAAGGGCAATCGCCAGCCACCACATGCCGTTTGGCAGTTCGCGTGCAGCGGTCAGATGGGCACTTGTCCATCCCAGATAAGCTCCGCCAGCCAGCGTGATAGCCCAATCGGCGATGGGTTTTCCGGTGCGATGTCGCATTTGGCAAACTAATGACCCCAGTAGTAAAACAGTGAATAGGGCCGGCATGGTGAACATGAAAGATGGAAAGCGTATCGACGCGAAGGCCAGTAGCAGGGCTCCGAAACTAAAAGCGAGCGAGGGCAGAAAGCCACTCGCTCGCATCAACGAGATCATCTCATAGTCTGCCAGCGTCACAAACAACAGTATGAGTCCTGCAAACCACAGGCCTCCCGCCAGCCCAGCCAGCACCGTCACAATACCATAGATGGCTGCGCTGATTACGCGTATGCGCAAATCGCCATACCGAACCGTTTTCCGCTGGGCGGAAGCCCCCGTCTGCGATGTCTCACCGGTGAAACCTTGCATGCAAAGACTATTGGCTCAAACCTCCGAAACGCCGGTCCCTCTTATTGAAGTGCTCGATGGCCTTTCTGAGCTCGTTTTCATCGAAATCCGGCCAATAGGTTTCGGTGACATAGTATTCGGAGTAGGCTCCCTGCCAGATGAGGAAATTGCTGGTACGGTATTCACCGCTGGTGCGGATTATCAAATCGGGATCCGGTAAGCCACAGGTATAGAGGTACCGACTGATGGTATCTTCGTCGATGTAATCGGCAGACAGACCTTCTGCAACCATGGCACGCACCGCATCCACGATCTCCGCTCGCCCACCATAGTTTAGTGCAACATTGAGAATAAGCTTGTCGTTATGCTTGGTACGTTCAATAGCCGACTTGATCTTCAGCTGCAGACCTTGCGGTACTCGATCCAGCCGCCCAATATGGCGGATTTGCACACCATTACGATCCAATTCATCGAGCTCACGCTCAATCACCATTTCCAGAATCCCCATGAGGCCGTTTACCTCCTCCTGGGGCCTGCGCCAGTTCTCAGTGGAGAAGGCGTATAAAGTCAAGACTTTAATGCCCAGTTCGACGCTGGCTCTCAAAATACGGCGCAGGTTATCCGTACCAGCTTTATGTCCGGCGATGCGGGGCAAATTCCGTTTACGCGCCCAGCGACCGTTGCCATCCATGATGATGGCAACGTGGTATGGCACCCGGGTACTTGCCTGGACCGAAGCAGCTCGCTCGCGAGCCAGAGTTTGGTTAACTGTCGCAAATGGTGTAGCCATAAGTCTCACGAACCATCATGGTAGAACAATCTACAAGATTGCCCTTTAGAAAATCCAGAGACTTTCACATCTCCAGAATTTCCTTCTCCTTACGGCCACCAGCCTCATCAGCTTTGGCCGAGTACTTATGGATTAAAGCTTCCAGGTCTTGCTTCCCCCTCTTGTGTTGATCTTCGTTGATTTTATCGCCGTCTTCCAAACCTTTTAGCTTCTCCATACTGTCACGCCGGTGATTCCGTAGTGAGACCTTAGCCTCTTCCACCCGCCTGCTGACTACCTTTGCCAGCTCCTTGCGACGCTCCTGCGTTAATGGCGGGATGGTGAGCATTATGACCTTTCCATCGTTGATAGGCGTCAGGTTAATGTCTGATGTCTGGATTGATTTTTCGATCAGCTTCAGGGTACCCGGATCGAAAGGACGTATCATCAACTTTTGTGCTTCAGGCGTGCTGATCGATGCGAGTTGCTGGAGAGGCACGTGCGTGCCGTGGTAATCGACCTGCAATTTGTCTACCAGATGAGGAGATGCGCGGCCTGTGCGAATGGAAGCGAAGTCGCCTTCCATTGCTTCCAGTGTTTTTTGCATTACCTTTTCAGCGTCACTAACTATCCGCTTGATCTCATCAGCCATGGTTATATCCTCCAGATCGTAGATTCGGAAATCTACCGCCATCCGCATGAATCCTGCCAAATACTATCATACAGAAGTATGGCACCATCCAAACAGGTCAATCATGCCAGCACATAACATAAATTCATCTGCCGTAGATAAGCGTACCTATCTTATCACCCAGCACAGCTCGTTCCAGACAATTTGGTTGCCATAAATCCAGCACCAGTATAGGCATATCGTTTTCCATGCAAAGGGTAATGGCTGTTCCGTCGATTACGCCTACATGCATATTCAGTGCGTTCAGGTAAGTTAAAGTATCATAACGTTCTGCGTTCGGGTCCTGGCGCGGGTCGGTGTTATAGACTCCATCCACCTTGGTAGCCTTGATCATAATATTGCAGCCAATCTCCATGGCGCGCAAAGCACCTGCCGTATCGGTGGTGAAGTAAGGGTTGCCCGTGCCAGCTCCCAGAATAACGATCCGATCTTTCTCCAGGTGGCGAATTGCCCTCAAGCGTATATACGGTTCAGCAACCGATCGAATTTCGAAAGCTGTCTGCACCCGCGCCGCCATGCCCATGCGTTCAAAGGCGTCGCGTAAAGCTAAAGCATTCATTACGGTTGCCAGCATTCCGATGTGGTCCGCCGTCGAGCGGTCCATGCCATGGGCAATGCCATCTTTGCCGCGCCACCAGTTGCCGGCGCCCAGGACGATAGCCACTTGCACTCCCAGTTGGCGGACAGACTTGACCTTGGCTGCCACCTCATCCGCCAGGTGCGGCACTATTCCTACACCGCCCGGCCCTGCAAATGCTTCGCCGCCGATTTTCAACAGTATGCGTTTATATTTGGGTACGTTTGTGCTCATGCTTCATTGGCTCCTTCAACAGCTTGCCCCTATCGTATATAACAAAAAAGGGCATGTGAATGCCCTTTTTATCTCCGGTCGGGCTACTGCCCGCCCACTTCGTACCTGACAAATCTACGTACAACGATATTTTCACCAATACTGGCAATGGCGTTCTTGACCAAATCCACCACCTTCACCTTGTCGTCTTTCACAAACGGCTGCTCCATCAGACAGGCGTCCTGATAGTATTTGTCCATTCTACCCGTGGCAATGCGCTCAGCAATTTCCGGCCGTTTACCCTCCTCGATGGCTTCCTGCTTAAACTGTGCCTTCTTTGCTTCAATCACATCGGCGGGTACATCGGTTTTACTGACGTATTCCGGTGCGGTGGAGGCAATCTGCAGAGCAAGGTCGTGTGCCAGGGTCTTGAATTCAGGTGTGCGGGCGACGAAGTCCGTCTCGCAATTAACTTCGACCAGTACGGCCAGGCGCCCACCCAGGTGCGAATAGGCTTCCACACGCCCGTCGTGTGCCTCACGAGACGCTTTTTTAGCCGCCGCAGCCAATCCCTGCTCACGCAGCCAGCTCGCGGCTTTCTCCGCATCACCATTATGCATCTCGAGCGCTTTCTTGCAGTCCAGTACGCCCGCACCAGTCTGCTCGCGCAAAATACGAATCTGTTCAGCTGTTGCCATGTCAAGCTCCTTCGCTGTCGTCCAGACCCGGGTCAAAGGACCGCAAAACCGATTCGTCTTCTACTTTAAGCTCGCCTGCACGGATCCGCTCCAGTGTCTCCTCGCCCAGTTGCTGGCGCTCGGTCTCCACAACTGGCTCACCGCCTTCTCCTTCACCGCCCTTACGTAAGGCCAGCCCTTCCAATGCAGCATTTGCCATCGCCTCCACGATCAGTTTGATCGCACGGATGGCATCGTCGTTGGCCGGGATGACATAGTCTACACCGTCGGGGTCGCAGTTGGTGTCCACCATCGCAATGACGGGCACATTTAACTTATTCGCCTCTTTGATGGCATTCGCTTCGCGGCACACATCCACGATAAACAGCGCGTCGGGCAAACGTCGCAGTGCCTTGATACCCCCCATGCGGCGGTTTAATTTGTCGATCTCGCGCGTGCGCAGCAAACCTTCTTTCTTGGTGAAGCGCTCGAATTCACCGCGTTCTTTCATGGCTTCCAGCTCGGCCAGTCGGTCGAGACGAGACTTGATGGTGCGCCAATTGGTGAGGGTGCCGCCCAGGAAACGTTCTGTGATGAAGGGTTGGCCGGCACGTTGCGCCTGCAAGGAGATCGGTTCCTGCGCCTGCCTCTTGGTGCCAATAAACAAAACCGAGCCGCCCTTGGAAACGATATCGCGAATCAGGTTGGCAGCCGTGTCGATGGCAGTAATGGTCTGTTGCAGGTCGATGATGTGAACACCGTTCCGCTCGGTGAAGATGTACGGCTTCATCTTGGGATTCCATCGCTTGGTGCGATGGCCAAAGTGCACACCTGTTTCCAGGAGTGACTTCATGGGTACAGCAGGCATATTTCTCCTTTTTCCTCTGCGGTCATCATTTGGTGGCAGATCACGCCGGGCATCCGTCCAGCGCGACAGGCTGCATCCATCCGGCCGCATGTGTAATATTAGTGACCCGTAGGCCGCGCCGGATTGTACCACAGCCAACCGGCAGGGGTAAGTCAATTGCTGGCAGCGCCGTCTTGGCGTCTCAGCATACGCTTATATTGCGTTGCGATAATCCATAGGTAACGAGTCAGGGGGTATTGGATAATCAAGGAAAGAGATAGATATGTTTAGTCAGGTTTCCGACGTCACCGACGGATTGTGCAGTCAGCAATATATCGCCTCCGACGAGATATCCACCGCCGTGTTCCTGGCGGAGCGCATGGGTAAACCCATCCTCGCCGAAGGACCAGCCGGCGTGGGTAAAACGGAACTTGCCAAGGCCTGGGCAGGGGCTTCGGGGCGCAATCTCATTCGCCTGCAATGCTACGAAGGTCTGGATGAAGCAAAGGCGCTCTATGAGTGGGAGTATTCCAAGCAGATGTTGTATACACAACTGCTACGTGACAAGCTCTCTGAAGTGATGGGAGGCGCCTCCAGCCTGACCGACGCCGCCGATAAACTGGCCAATGAGGAAAATGTTTTCTTCTCCATGCGCTTCCTGCTGCCCCGCCCCTTACTCCGCGCGCTCATGAGTGACCAGCCTGTCGTGCTGCTGATTGATGAAATTGATCGCGCCGATGCAGAGTTCGAGGCTTTCTTGCTGGAGATCCTTAGTGACTTCCAGGTCAGTGTCCCGGAGATTGGCACCGTGAAAGCCAAAATCCAACCGATGGTGGTGCTCACCAGCAATAACACGCGCGAGTTGTCCGAGGCGCTCAAGCGCCGCGCGCTCTACCTGTACATTGACTATCCCACCATGGACACGGAACTAAGTATCGTAAAAATGCGTGTCCCGAATCTGAACCCGCTGGTGGTCAAGCAGGTGGTGGATATCGTACAGCGCCTGCGTCAGCTTGACCTCAAGAAAGCCCCCAGTGTCGCCGAAACCGTGGATTGGGCCAAGGCACTGGTCTCGATCAACGCCAGGCATCTCGATGAGAAGACACTCAACGATACACTGACGGTCATCTTGAAGCACCAGAGCGACATCCAGCGTGCACGCCATGCACTCAGCAGTGGAAGCAGCAGTCACAGCCGCGATATGGGTTTACGTTAGGAGAACGGATCAACAGAGACTTTCAATCCCTGGTCAGGAAACGGTTAACCCATGATGCATGCTGCACGAAGCTCGGTCTAGGTAGTGTGCCATGCGAACCTGCGGGTGGAGAGTAGTGGAATGGATACCAGAGTGGTGGAGTTTGTTAGCGCACTTCGCTCACGCGGTGTTCGCGTGTCACTGGCGGAATCAGCCGATTCGATGCACGCCATTGAGGCCATCGGTGTCTATAACCGGCAGCTCTTTAAGAACGCGCTGAAGGCAACCCTGATCAAAGAGCCGGCCGATGTACCGGCATTCGAGCTTTTATTCCCATACTTCTTCGGCAGTGAAGGGCAGCCGCCCCAACAACCCCAGGGTCTCAGCCCCCAGCAGCAGGAGCAGCTCCAGCGTGCCCTGCAGCAATTGCGCCAGCAGCTTCAGCAACTGATGAGGATGCTGGCTAATGGCGAGCAGCCCAGCCAGGATCAGATGGATCAATACTCCAAACAAGCCGGAATTGCCAACCCAATGCACAACATGCGTATGAGTCCGCTGGCTCAGCAATGGATGGTGCAACGCATGCTGCGCGAGATGGGCTTGACGCCTCAGCAACTGCAGGAGGCCATCGAGGCCTTGATGCAGCAGCTTAAGGAGCAAGGCATGAACAGTCAGGGGCGCCAGGAGGTTAAAGACACAGTCGAGCAAAACGCCGAGGGAATGCGCGAACAGGTTTCGCGTTACGTCGGCCAGAACATGTACCAACAACCCGACGATAACCCCCACCGCCAGCGTATCGATGATCTGATGAACCGGCCTCTGTCGTCCCTTACCGACGCCGAAATGGACGAATTGCGTAACCATGTACGCCGTCTGGTGGCACGCCTGCGCTCCCGCGCAGCCCTGCGCATGCGGCACGCCAGGGAGGGCGACTTTGACGTCAAATCAACCATCCGTTACAACCTGCGCTATGGCGGTGTGCCGCTTGAGCTAAGGTTCAAACGGCACCACCTGAAACCCAAGTTAACGGTGATCGTGGATGTGTCCACGTCCATGCGGCCCGTAACAGAGTTTATGCTGCGCATGGTCTATGAGATGCAGGATCAGGTGTCCAAGGCGCGTTCCTTTGCCTTCATCGACGACCTCCACGACATCAGCCTGATATTCGTGGAGCATCGTCCCGAGGAAGCGATTCCGATCGTGCTGCACGAGCTCCCACCCGGCCACTACAACACCGACCTGGGGAACAGCCTGTGCACATTTTGTCAAAACTACCTGGACACCGTGGATCGCCGTACGACGCTGATCTTCGTCGGCGATGGCCGCAACAACTACAATGATCCGCGCCTGGATCTGGTGAACAATTTAAAGATGCGTGCCCGGCGCATCATCTGGATGAATCCGGAACCGCCTAATCAATGGGGGGAGGGCGACAGCGACATGGCGGCTTACGCACCGCTGTGTGACGCAGTGCACCAGGTCGCGACATTGCAGCAACTGGCTGATGCCATTGACGATCTGTTCCAAAGACGTTAGGGTTCCCACCTTTTCACCCATCCGGTTCGCTTCATCTTATAATCGGCTCTTGGATCATTGCCAGTGGGGTGTTACCTGGTACGGCGCCCGGAAGGTGTTCCGCCAGACAGGCCACCCCACTCGTTTGAATATGAAGAGGTTATACAAAGAGGCACTGCATGACAGGGAGTCGGGCCGCGTTACGCGTGGGATTGATCGGCGGGCTGGTGCTGGGACTGGCCGTCGCTGCGCAGCAGGTGACAGACTCACCAGATCTCTTTCTGTTAGGTATCGTCATCGTACTAGGCGGCCTGATCATCACTGGCTACCTGGCTGCTCGACACTCGGACAACCTTGAGCGTGGGCCGGCATCGCGGTCCGGCGCCCTCGCCGGGCTCATTGCCGGTTTGTTGGCTGCGTTAGCAGTCATCGCTGTGCTGATCATCATGTCTAGTAGCAGCGACTACATGCAGCGCATCAACGAGGCCATCCACCAGATGTATACCGCCGAGCAGTTGCAGCAATTTGCCGGGATGGGATTAACCCTCGATATGTTGTCGCAAGCGACTATTGTGACGCAAATCATGTGCTGCGGCGCCGGGCTACCCATTATTGGTTTGCTACTGGGCGCTCTGGGCGGAGCGATGATGTCACGTTCATACCGGGGGCAGGACCCTGGCCAACAGGGCAGAAGTTAAGTTGGCACATGCAGGGTACGATGTCGTGGTGGTCGGGGCTGGACCGGGTGGTTCCGCTGCAGCCTATTACCTCCGCCGGCACAATCTGAGTGTCCTTATACTGGATAAGGCAACCTTCCCCCGTGACAAGACCTGCGGTGATGGGCTGACTCCTCGTGCGCTGGCCATATTGGATGACATGGGCCTGCTCACGCCTTTAACTCAGATCGCCTGCCGCATCAATGGTGTGGAGATTTATTCGCCAGACGGTCATTCGGTATCCTCTCCTGTTGCAGCACGCGATGCTCGCTATGCCTACATGCTGGTGCTACCACGCTTGAAGCTGGACAACCTCCTACTCGAACATGCTCTCGCTTCCGGTGCCGCCTTTGAGCCTGCCGTGCATGTGACAGGCGTCACCACCACAACCTCAGGTGTTACCCTTACCTGTGTACAAGATAGAAAAACGTGGACCTGTAGCGCCCGCGCTGCGGTAATAGCTACGGGTGCAAACATGCGGCTACTACTAAGCATGGGTGCACTTCAAGAGGCGCCGCCAACGATGGTTGCCGCGCGCGCCTATTACGATGACTTGAACGTGCTCTGCGACCGGGTACAACTGCGCTTTGACGGGGTGCGGCTGCCCGGCTATGCCTGGGTATTCCCCACTGGCCCTCGCTCGGCTAATGTGGGCGCAGGCTATTTCGCTGAAGGCCACGCCAGCCAGCGAGGCATCTCTTCACCAACCGAAGCGTTCGAGTCATTCGTCCTCCACTCACATCTGCACGACACTCTTGCACGTGCACGGCGTGTCAGTAAGCTAAAGGGTTTCCCACTGCGAGTTGACTTTCTCACCGCCCCCACCTTCATGGGTCAAGCGCTCTTTGTAGGCGAAGCGGCCGGACTGGTCAATCCGTTGAGTGGTGAGGGCATTGACTACGCGCTAGAGTCGGGTCGTATCGCTGCGGAACATCTGGCTCGCATGTTCCAGCAGGCCGACTTCTCAACCGCACGCTTCGAGGAATATGACACCGCCTTGCGCGAGCGCTACCAGAATCTATTCGAGTTCTGTCATCGCGTGCGCCGTACATTCCATCACCCATTTTGGCTCAATGTGCTGGTGAGGCTTGCTTCACGCCGAATGGATCTGAAGCTGCTATTGATCCGCATTGTGCTGGGCGACCAACCTGCGCCACACAGTTTCTCTTATTGGAAGCTGATAAAAGCTCTGCTCCGGCCTCACTAATGCAGTACCTTTATCGCACGAACACTCGATTGGTGTAGCGTAGTTCACGGGATCTCATTAGCATAGCAGTAGGAACGGGAATATGTTATAGCCAGATCAATGCTGGCGCAGAGTAGTTGCGCCGCTCGGAATGTCGCACTCCATGAAACAAAAACGCAGGTTGGGGTTGGACATGGACGGCATCCGCTGACCGTTATCCTTGAAACCCACGCGTTTATAAAGCGCAATGGCAGGTTCGTTCCCTTCGGTCACGCCCAGTTCCATGTGTTCAGCGTGCTGCTCTCGCGCCCAGTCAATTAATGTGTCAAGCAACATACGCCCGACACCCTTGCGCCGATATTCAGGATCAACCCACATGCCCCGGACGTGGGCGGTGATACAGGTAACACGCGGCGGACCACCAAATGGCAGCGGCCCGCCGTGCCAACCAGGCGGAGGTGGAGGTGGTACGATGCGGGCTGCATCTGCGAAATTGAGTCCCATCTGGATCAGGAAACGGAACAGCCGTCTGTGATCGGATTCCTGTAGTGTGGCAAGCTTCTGTGCCAGCTCAGTCAGCGCTGTTCCAAGTGCCACCATTTCATTATTGCCTGGGCTTTTACCAGTCACCGCACGAGACAGAATGGCCACCTGGTCATCAGTCAGGACAGGCGGCAACATGATTGACCCCGAAACTGTTCCACACCCCCGGCTATCATCCCATGCCATGAAAATCACCTGCAGAGGTGAAGTGGTAGCCCGCACAACCGTATCTGTCCAGTAGGTGTCCGGCCTCAGCTCAGCCTGTTCCAGCGATTCTCCAAAGGCAGTAGGCGAATCAACGAGCATACGAAGCCGCATGGATCGGTAAAGAGCCACCTCACCTGGTTGCAAACGACGCACCTCAATCATCTTCCCTCGCCACAAAACAACCTATCCCGATTATCGTTATCGTATACATGGCGGAGCGGTCCCCGTTGACGGTTGTGCCGTCCGCTCCTATACTCGTCCTGATGCACGCGAGTAAACGCGTTGAAGTATATCTCGTGGTGGGGTTGGTCGTCGCTCTGGTGTTGTTGGCGATCGGCATCGGTGGATTGCGACTGCTCCCTGGTCAGCCTTTTTCACTGAGTTCGAGTGGGACTTTCGCGTCGCAAGGGACCCAGGCTACAGGTCCCAGCAGTGGCGCCATGCTCACCGTCATACAACTGATCATGCTAGCCGCCGTGGCAGGCATTCCGCTGGTCATCATCTATGCCCTGCTCTCACGCGAGGGCCGGCTGAAACTCATTGCCAACCTGAGTATCCTGGGGATGCTCATAGCCGTACTGCTGGTGCTGGAAAATAATACGCGGTTGCCCGTAGTTACCCAGAACCAGAGCCAGCCGAAACTGCCCGCTACACCGTCCAATGCAACTGGCCCGACCTTCCCAGGCGCGACGTTTAACCCATCCACATCCGAGACCGCAGTAGTAGCCATCAGCCTTGCCGTGGGTTTACTTATCAGCGCTGTGCTGGCTTTCGTCATATGGCGAGCCTGGAAAAGACGTCATCCCCCTTCGGACAAGGAGCTGGAGGCCCTTGCCGACCAGGCACAGGATGCCATGGACGCCCTGCGTTCTGGCGGCGATTTGCGTGATGTGGTGCTGCACTGCTATCGCGTGATGAGCCGGACGCTACAACGGGAGCGTGGCCTGCAGCGGCAACCTGCCATGACGGCACGTGAATTTGAGCAGACTCTGCAAGGTAAAGGCGTTCCCCTGGAAGCTGTGCGCAACCTGACGGACCTCTTCGAGCGCGTGCGTTATGGACACGAACCGCTGGGTCCCCAGGCTGAGAAGGATGCCATGACCAGCCTGGACGCGCTCGTTACTGTTCTGCGCACACCGAAGGAAGATGCGTTATGGCATGGCCAAGCTGGGCAAGGCCTGCCGGGGCAGAACTTGCCAACATAGGACCTATGAACGCGCGTCGCTGGCAGATCATACTTGTGATTGTTTTGATCGTGGTGCTTGCATCAGCATTGTCCACGCTATTGCTGCGTGACATCGTTCGGCAATATATCGTGCTGCCGCTTAGCTTCGGGTTATGGCTTATAAGCCTGGTCGTAAATAGCATCCCACAATCGACGTACTGGGCATTCCTGGTGGCTATTGCAGTCTGGGTGGCCTGGCACTTCATCATTACACCGATACGGTCGCAGCGAGGAGCGAAAAATACCCGCACCATCACCCGTCAGGTTGAGCGATCGCGCCTGGAAGAACGTCAGGACCTATTGGCCCGTATGGATGAGAGCCGTTTTGCTTGCGAGCGTGTCGCGTTCGAAATGCGGGCGCTGGTCGTACAGCAGATCGCCTATCAGGATCATCAGACAGTCGATGACGTCGAGCGTCGTGTTCGCGCCCGATCCCTGGAAGTCCCTGAGGAAGTGAACTCGCTGCTTGTCGATTGGCAACACTGGTTGGCGGACGAGCCGGCTGATCGATGGGAACGCTATGGGCGCCGTGTGGTCCGGCACTTCAGCTCAGGCAAGCGGCGAAAACCTGACGACTCGCGCTACCTGCGTCAGGTCGAGCGGGTGATCGACTACCTGGAAACACTCGGCGGTGGTCTGGAGGTCAACCGACCACACCCCGATAACAAAGCGCCAGTAACCAGTTTACGAGGTTAAAGGAAATCACGAGCCCATGATTGAACCATCACACGTTGACGTGCAGGAAGTAGGCACCCTTACAAAGAGTGTGATTGAACAGGTGTCACGAGCAGTTGTCGGTAAACAGGCCGTGCTACAGCAGATCATGGCTGCCCTGCTGGCAGGCGGGCATGTGCTGCTGGAAGACTACCCGGGTCTGGCCAAGACGTTGATTGCCAATAGCTTTGCCACAGCTCTGGGTATTAGCTTCCGCCGCATCCAGTTCACTCCCGACCTGCTCCCTGGCGACATCACCGGTGGTTATGTGTTCAACCGTGCACAGAATGACTTCGTGCTTCGTAAAGGCCCTCTGTTTGCAAATATCGTCCTGGCCGATGAGATCAACCGTGCTTCACCGCGCACCCAGTCAGCCCTTTTGGAAGCGATGCAGGAGAATCAGGTAACGTTGGAAGGCGATACGATGGCGTTGCCCCAACCTTTCGTCGTTATTGCCACCCAAAACCCGATTGAGTATGAAGGCACATTCCCCCTGCCCGAAGCGCAGCTGGACCGTTTCATCATGAAGCTGGCTGTTGGATACCCCAGCGAAGAGGAAGAACAGGAGATCCTGCGCCGCCGGCGCGAGCGCCAGCACGACGCCTTCGACCTGGTGGCCGTTACGGACGCACCGGGGCTGCTTCGCATCCGACAATTGGTGGAGCAAGTGTACCTGGATCCAGACGTGGAGCATTACATCGTAAACCTGGCGCGCCGAACGCGAGGTTACCGGCAGGTGGCTGTGGGCGCCAGCCCACGCGGCGCTTTGGCATTACTGAAGCTGGCGCGTGCCGGTGCGGCCATGCAGGGACGTGCCTTCGTCCTCCCGGATGATGTCAAAGCATTCGCCCGGTCTGCACTCAGTCATCGGTTGATTCTTGAGCCCGACCTGTGGATGCAGGCGCATGCCGCTGAGACGATCGTCGACGAGGTGGTTCAGACTACACAGGTGCCAGTCATTGAGGTTACCGCCAAAGCATCACTCGCATCAACAATTGCCCCCTCAGCGGCATCTACTCAGGCATCTGCAGAAGCATCCGCCTTACACCCCGCCAGCTCAAGTTGACTGTCAGGCTGACTTTTGATGCTTCACCCGCCAAACTCTTCATCCTCCACGATTCAGACCGGGCCCCTGGTGTTGTTAGGGTTGGTTGCAGTAATGCTACTGGTTGGCCTGGCTACACTAAACGGTGCTGTTATCGCCCTCGGGCTGCCAATTGCCATTTATCTGGGCATGGCATGGCTTAAGCGGCCTGAATCGTCTCCAGGAAAGGCATCCTCCCTGATGGCAGTACGCACGCTGGGCAAGGCGCGTATATCCCCAGGCCAACCCGTGACGGTTACGCTGACACTCACTAATCAGGGTGAATTGCGTGAAGAGCTGCTCGTTCGAGACCACGTGCCACCCGGACTGCAACTGCTGGACGGCCAGACCAGCGTTTTGGCAGAGCTTCCATCGGGAGGTCAACTAACGCTGCAATACCAGGTGAGCGGGGCACGCGGCGAGTACGATTTTCGCACCGTCCAGGTGACCATCGGTGAATCCTTTGGTGTATTCCAGTATAGCGAGGTATTGAGCGCAGCCGCGACACTGCTCGTGCGTCCTGAGGTACGCACATTGCGTCCATTTGTGCTGCGACCGCCTCGGACGCGCGGGTTCGCGGGTCCCGTGCCCTCTCGTCAGAGCGGCTCAGGCATTGACTTCTTTGGCCTGCGTGACTATCAGATGGGCGACCGGCTACACTGGGTGAATTGGCGTGTTAGTGCCCGGCACGAGCGCGGCCTCTATACCAACGAGTTTGAACAGGAGCGCATTGCTGACATCGGTCTCATCCTGGATGCACGCAGCCAGAACGATGTACGCACCGTGGAAGGCACGCTTTATGATCACACCATTCAAGCTTCGGCCTCGCTGGCAGGGATGTTCCTATCGCAAGGCAACCATGTGGGATTGTGGATTTATGGTCGTGGCCGCGAAGGTGTGTTCCCTGGTTACGGACGCTTTCAGCGCGAACGTATCTTGCGAGCATTGGGTCGCGCTACAACCGGTCACAACTATGCACTGGAGTCTCTGGATCACCTGCCTTGGCAGTTCTTCCCCTCAGGATCACAAATTGTATTCATAGGTCCACTCACCGGTATAGACGATGTGCCTGTTCTGACGCGGTTACGCGCCAACGGATACGGATTGCTGGTAGTGAGTCCCAATCCACTCCTGTATGAGATGTCACAGGTCGGTAACCTGCCAGGCGCGCGTGTGGCACTGCGCATCGGTCAGGTGGAGCGCCACTCAGCTCTTTCACAGCTACGGCGAGCGGGGGCGCAGGTAGTCGATTGGCATGTGGACCAGCCGCTCGATGAAGCGCTGCATGCTGCATTATCGCGGCAGCCAGTCCGCGAACATGCGATTAGGCGGGTGTAAGGTGCGTCAGTTAACCTTCAGCCTCATCGTATGTGAAAGTGTTGCCGTGCTCTCGCTCGCTGCCGGAACCATGTGGATAGGGCATGCGATCCTGGGCGGTATCGCCATTCTCGTCGGGATTTTGTGGCTGACATTGAGCCTGACACGTAAGTGGGTGCACGCTCCTAAACTCGCCTGGCTTTATATGGCGTCCGCAGCCGTCGGCACACTTATCCTGATGCCTGACCTTTGGATGTTATTATGCGTGATCGCTGCATTATGCGCATGGGACCTGGGCGAGCTGATGCATCGTTTTTCACGGGCTGGGAATGTGGGGCAGGAAGCAACCCTGATACGCAGGCACCTGCTGCGTCTGGCATCACTCGCACTGGCCGGATCAGCGCTGGGAGTCGCCGCCATATCCGCGCATATTTCGCTGCCTTTTGGCATTGCTGTTGCATTGGCTGTTCTCGCTACCGCCCTGCTGGCCTCCGCTGCGCGCCGGGCAGCAATATCGTAGCGATCGTGTAAAACGAACGGTTGCCCCGCGTGATCAGGATCCAGCGGAATGTGCTGCAGCAGGCTCCTCTTCGATAACGCGGTAGGAGTGCTCGATGGGTACGGCTTTACTGAGCATGGCATGTACGCTGCAGTACTTCTCCAACGATAGTTGAATGGATCGCTGCACGGCCGCCTCTTCCACGTGCCGGCCTGTCACCACATATTCCAGCGTGATATGCGTGTATACCCGCGGGTGCTGTTCAGCCCGATCACCATGGACGCGGACTTCAAAACCTGTCACATCCTGCCGCTTTTTCTTTAAAATCGAGATCACATCCATCGCCGTGCAACCAGCCATCGCCATAAGGACCATCTCCATTGGGCTGGTACCCTCAGCGGGTTGATCTGGAGCCGGGCGTGAGCCAATTGGCACCAGTATCTCCGATCCAGCGCCTACACCCGTAAAACTCATATCGTGATTCCAGGTTACTTTCGCATCCATTTTTTACTCCATACCGGCTGGTGCTTTCTTGTCTTCAGTATTTATCTCATCACTCTTGACTACAAAATCTTCCAGATTCAGGCGCAATAGCAGGCGCCCGCGCACGTCATCAGGCAGAGGTGGCGTCGGCATGGATCGGTAGAGCTCCACGGTTTTACGTAGCGTATCGATAACTAAGTGACAACGCTCGCACTCGGCCATATGCTTCTCAATCTCGATGCATAACGCCTGATCCAGCTCTCCATCCACATAATCCGATAGCCGGCCCAGCAACTCGTGGCAGTTCGGATGTATACATCCATGTTCCTGTTGGGTCATATACGTCTCACCTCCCCCAACCGTTCTGCATAATAATGCGAGAGCTCTTCACGCAATTGCAGGCGGGCTCGTAACAGACGTGTCTTAACGGCCGCCTCACTGATATGGAGTGCTTCAGCCGCTTCGCGCACCGATAGACCTTCTATATCACGCAGAAGGAATACCACTTTTAGGTTCGGCGAAAGCGTGTCGATGGCGTGATCCAGATAATCACGTGATTCAGTTGTAAGCAGCTCCTCTTCGGGCAGGCAACACCAATCGGCTATCTCAACAGGTTCCTGTTCACCATCCGTCGTCTGCACATCCTCGTCTACCGAGATCGCCTCAGGATGCCTGCGGCGTAGCAGCATCAGTGCTTCATTGGAGGCAATACGATACAACCAGGTTGAAATTTTGCTTCTGCCCTCAAATTCACCCAGGTGCCGATACGCTTTGATAAAGGTCTCCTGCAGCACATCTTCTGCATCCTGCTGGTTTCCAAGGATTTTTAGCGCCAGGCGATAGATCGGTGCAGAGTAAGCCTCTACCAGACGGCTGAACTCCAGCCTGTCGCCTGACTGCAGGGCCTGGAGTGATGGTTCAGGATGCGTTTGCTCCATCGTCTCGTTCATACCGATAAGTCAAAAACAGTATAGCGCACGCTTTCAATACAATAAACGCCTATAGGGCATCTCACAGGCTGCCGTTATGGGAACTCTTGCACGAAGTGATCGGGTCTGCGATCCGGGTCGGACGTTATGATCCGGGCTGAGGCTGGATAGGTGATATTTCCAGGTCGCGCGCCTCGTGCTGTACCTTTGCGATTGGGCGCGGCTGGTACATCTGCGTGGTAGCCAGATTGGCGTGACCCAACCACTCCTGAACGCGCCGCACATCCTCACCACCACCCAGCATATGCGCAGCGCGCGAGTGGCGCAGCGTATGAGGTGTGACATCGCCCTCAATTCCAGCTGCTCTGGAGTACTGTCGAGTCATCAACCAGACCGCCTGGCGCGTCAAACGCGTGCCTTGTGGGTTTAGAAAAACGTAATCAGTGGAGACATTGCCAATTAGCTCCACCCGTGCATGAGCAAGATAATCGCGGATGGCCTCCACGGCGCGGGGTAGCAAGGGAGCCCGGCGCTGGCGATTACCCCGGCCCATGCAACGGACCTCATTGGCCTGCAGGTCAATATCTTCCAGGCGCAGGTTGATGGCTTCTGATACGCGCATACCGGTTGAATACACCACCTCGAGCAGAGCCCGATCACGCGACGAACGCGGTTGCGGTACCGTCGCTGTGGCATCAATGAGGGCGTTCACCTCTTCTTGTGTCAGCAGGCGCGGTGTGCGTTTGTCTACCCGCGGCGACTTAAGGCGCAACGTCGGATCATCGTGCATCTGTCCGCGCTGGTTCAGCCAGTGGAACAACGTCTTCAATGCCGCGATTTTTCGGGCTATCGTGGATTTGGTATAACCGCGCTGAGTCAATGAGTCGACATAGTTGACGATTGCCTCTTGATTGATAGAGGACCAATCGCTGTCAGTGGACATTGCCTGTAAGAGGTAGTCCGTAAATTGGCTCAAATCATTTCGATAAGCCAATACCGTGTTCACCGAGGAACTGCGTTCTGTCTCCAGGAACTTTAAAAATTCATCAATTGCGGTTTGCCATTGCATAAGTTACACCCCGTCGTTCGATTATACAAGAGCCGACTGACCCACTTCATTTCAGTGAAGTGATGGTCTTCAACGTATGCTACCACCTCTTTATTGTATGGTTACGATCATAAAGTGCCTGTAACTGTACCTGACCCTCCAAAAAGTATCGCACACCATGCCGCGAGCACGTTATGCCAACCATAAGCCGTGTTCATTACGTTTCAGGAAGCGCTGGTGGTCAATGCCTGGCACAGGCTACCTGCTTTCTTAAAATCCAGCCTTGACCAGATTGGCTGTGCTCAAACGAAACCATTATCCAACGACCACTACGATTGGTTCCATACCCACGCACCTTCTTTCGGAAAAATAACGTGCCCAAGTATCGATATGCACTCGCCGGTCCGTTCCGTACAGAAGCTCTTGACACAATAACGGTGCAGGCGACGGATGGCAAATTCTTCGTGGATCTCCGAATTATGGCGCGCTGTTTTGCAGGTGTCGGTGTTGGGGTTGGTGTCACTGTAGAAACGGTTTGGGATGTCACAGTCGGCACTGGCATGGTAACAGGACTCGGCGTCAAACTCGCCGTTGGTGTCTCCAGCCCGCCCAGGGTTGGCGTTGGCGTGGATTTCATACCGGTGTTTACGGGCAAGGTACCAGTTGGACTGGATGGAGAACTTTCTATGACGGCAGATGCTGTGGGTTCGACGGTGGCTGTTGCTTGCACAGTAAACATTACCTTCGCGGACTGGGCCAGTAACAGTCGGTTCTGGTCATATACGAAAAGCTGCACCGTATGTTCTCCCGTGCTGAGCAGTACATAGCTGCCTGAAATGTGGACTTCCGGAGCGTCTTGCGTCGTAGGATGAGCCAGCAGCAGAGTATGTCTATCCGTGTCGATCACCACTTCTGCCAGTGAAATTCCAGGCCCTAATGCAAAGCCGTTCACCAATAGTTGCCTCCTCTCGAAGATCACTTCGTGATCAACAGGTTCGGTGATTTCAGCGGTGACACCCGAGGCTGGTTTGGGGGTTAGGCTAGATAGTGCACAACCGGAAAGTATAGTTGCCACAAGAACTGAAACCACACCCGCACCTGCCAGGTGTTTCAGGCGGATTGGCGTCAGGCTCATTCTGCGATCTACACGCATGGGGCAATGCATGCCCCGTATGCTGTGCCTCCATGTAACGCGCTACTTTATGTGCGTTTTTGGCAAACCTAACGGATGCAGAGCTTTTTCTCACCCCACTGCACAACGCGCCCGTCGGTGAGAGTGATCTCCAGATATACCCTATATGTACCACCATAGGGAAAGTCTATAACGTTAAAATTGTACGGCCCTGTAAGGCCCACCTGTTGATTTACTGTTTTCTGTGCGGGGCGGTCAAACGAACAAATCGTCGCATCGTGGACGAAGTGGATCCACACCTGGTTTATGTTGGATCCGTATATATTCCAGTTAAGAAATATCTTCCCATCGCGTCCGTTATCAAATACCGTCCAATCCCATGCGCTATTCCCCCAATTAAAGTCCGCTTTTACGCAGAATGGGTAATTCGGATTGGCGCCACGCCAGTCCGATGAGCTGGCATTGCACACTGGACCAGAAGCCGTAGCGGCTGAGGTAGCTTGTGCCACGCTGGGCGGTGTAGCGGTTGGTCCAGGTGGTGTGTCCGTCATGGGTGGAGCCGTAGGCCTGGGTGGTGCAGAGACCACCGGTACACTCTTCGCCGCGGCATTGGCTACGACCAGGTCACCCCGCACCCAGCCAACTCCCCCTTTGCCCTTACCGAACGTGATCTGCCACCAGGAACCGTCCGCATTCTTACCCTTTAGTGGAACCGTATCACCCTGGTTCAATTTACCAATCAGATCATAAGTGATGTCAGGACCGCTGCGAACATTGACAAAGCCACTGTCGTTATTAACCGTGACCGCAGGAGTGAGTGCTGACGTCGCGGTGAGAGCAGATGTGAGGGTGAGTTCAGTTGTGGTACTGATTGGCGCGGCTGTGGGGAAACTCGTGGGTGCCAGGCGGGTTGGCGTAGCTGGCGGTAGAGTCGGTGCAGGTGTAGCCGGCGCCGCCTTGGTGTTAAAAACAACCGCATCGGACTTGGCAATCATCTTATTATTCTGCCCGTACACGTTGAGTTGTGCATAATGTGCGCCCACCAGTTGTGTGGTCCAGGTGATCACAACGGGCAGTGAGGACACCCCCTGCGTCTTATCGGAAGCTTGCACCGAACCCTGGACCGATGAATCCACAATCACATCCACCCGAGTAATGTTGGATCCGGTGGCCTGCCCCTGGATCGTTACGACATCGCCAACCATTACCTGACTATTGGCAGCCGGGGCTGTAATGACCGCGCTGGTCGGTTTGGTGCTCCCCAAACCACTGCAAGCGCTGATTGCCAGTGTGACAGCCAGAAATACCATTCCCAAGGTGTTTTTTCCTAAACGTAGTGCGATCATTCTTATCATGTCTCCTTGTCAACTCGCGCGACGTGCTCACTCTTCACCCAGTGTCATAAGGACACGCTTGGCATCTACCGCTGACACACCGTCATATACGATGACATCACCCGGACCATGCATGAGTACGAAGCGCAGATGGTTGTCGCGCCGTTTCTTGTCGCTCTGCATCAGCGCCCAAATGGCTTCTGCGTCAGCGGCCGGAAGGCGTACCGGCAACCCTGACCCATCGAGCAACTGTTTCACCTGTGCAGGTAGAGCCTTGTCGCACAGCCCCAGTGCACTAGACAGTCGCGCAGCGCACAGCATGCCTAGCGCCACAGCCTGTCCATGCTTGATGCTGAAATGGCTCCAGGCTTCAATACCGTGACCAAATGTATGTCCCAGGTTTAGTATTGCCCGGCGACCCTTTTCAAATGGATCTTCTTCAACCACCCGGCGCTTCAATTCGATTGCATCCAGGAGCGCCTCGATGATCCATTCCTCACCGCCAGGCCCGAAAGGCGTGGAATTGTCTGACTTCGGTCCCAGCTTATGCGCACAGACTCGTGCATAGCTATCGCCGCCGCTGATCAGCGCTGCTTTTATGATCTCGGCATATCCGTTGCTCAACTCCTCAAAGGGGAGCGTGCTCAGGCAGTCGGTATCGATGGCGACCAGCTCTGGTTGCTTGAAGGCTCCGACCAGATTCTTCCCAAACGCAGTATCTACTCCGACCTTCCCGCCTATGCTCGAGTCAGCCATGGCCAGGAGGGTGGTAGGCACTTGTATAAACGACACACCGCGCAGGTAAGTGGCCGCTGCAAAACCTGCCACATCACCGACAATTCCCCCTCCCACGGCCAGCACTACGCCACCGCGTTCCAGGCCGTGCTCCGAGAAGTCACGATAAATATCCTCCACTGTCACAAGCGTTTTATTGGCTTCTCCGGGGGGTATGGTATGGATAAAAGCACTGATGCCAGCGTGCTCCAAATTGGCACGTATGCGCTGTGCATACAGCGGACTGACGATCTCGTCACTGATAATGGCGAACGGCACCGACCAGCCACGTCCTGAGAGGGCAGAACCAAGCTGATCGAGAATATCACAGCCAAAGACTATATCGTAGTAGTTGCTTCTGCTCAAACCCGCTAATACTGGTGGCGTGTTTACGCGAAAGCGCGTCCACTCAGCGCCGTAGAGTGTCAGAACCTGGGCGGCTGTTTCTTCAGGTGTGCAATTTGACGTATCCACCTGATAGTGCAGTTCCTGGTATGTACTCTCACGCTCCTTCAGGAGTTTCGCCACACGCTCTCGAACGGCACCTCCGCGCAGCATGGGGCGTGTGTCCGCATCGACTCTCTGTACAATGACCTCCGGTGAAGCTGTCAGGCATACACATGTGCCTGCCTGCAGCAGCGCGTGCCGGTTCGTGGGTTCGACCATCATGCCACCACCGGTAGCAATCACCGTTCTGCGGCGCATCACCAGTTCCCGCACCAGATCCGCTTCAATCCTCCGGAAGGCGACCTCCCCCTGCTGCTCGAAAATCTGAGCAATGCTCATGTCGGCACGCCGTTCAATCTCAGCGTCGGCATCGATAAAGTCGTATCCAAGCGACTTCGCACATAGCTGCCCGACGGTGGATTTGCCAGTGCCCATAAATCCAGCCAGGATCAGCAGCTCGCGCTTGAGCCTGCGCTCACTCATAACCGAACCTCCACGGCACATTGTCCATTCCCAGTTGGTCCAGTCGAAGCTGCCGCAGCAATTCGAATCGCGGGCGCATCTCGTCCAGCGAGTCGCCACCCAGTTTCTCCACCAGTGCATCGGCCAGCACAAAGCACATCATAGCTTCCACGATGGGCGCAGCGCGCGGTATATGACAGAAGTCTGAACGCTCATATTCCGTGTGGACGTCAGCACCTGTCGCCAGGTCTACTGACCGCAACGGGCTTAATGTGGTGGCAATGGGTTTGAACGCCGCTCGCACGATAACGGGCGCACCGTTGCTGATTCCACCCTCCAGTCCGCCGGCATGGTTTGTTGAGTGTTCAAGAACCCCTTGCGTGTTCACGCTCAATTCATCCTGCACCTGCGTGCCGGGGTGCACGGTCTCAGAGAAGCCGTCACCGATTTCAACGCCTTTCACGGAGGGAATGCTCATCACAGCCGCGGCAAGGCGCGTGGAGAGCTTTCGGTCCCAATGCACGTGGCTGCCAAGACCAGGCGGCACGCCCAATGCCACGCCTTCCACCACTCCACCTAACGTGTCCTTGTTGCTCATCACCTGCCGGATAGCTTCCCGCATCCGCTCTGCTGCAGATGGGTCATAACAGCGAACGTCACTGGCCTCCGCTGCATCAAAGCGTGATCGATACAAGGAGTCCACTGATTGAGGATTCGAGACCAGCATCTGGCGCTCACCCGTTTCTCCAGTCCCCTCCGCAGAAATCGTCCCAATCCTTGTGACATACCCACCAACTGCGATGCCGAATTCAGCCAGCAGCAGCCGGCAAATAGCGCCAATGGCGACACGGCAGGCAGTCTCACGTGCTGAAGCGCGCTCCAACGATAGTCTTAGCTCACGATAGCCATACTTCACCGCACCGGTGAGGTCAGCATGACCTGGACGCGGGATCGTCATGGGGGCAATATCACGGTCTCGCCACTTGCTGTGGTCTGCATTCAATATCGTGATTGCCAGCGGGCTGCCAGTGGTGCGGCCGGCCATCACGCCGGCTGTGATGCGGGCATGGTCATGCTCGATCTTCATGCGCCCACCGCTACCATATCCTTGCTGGCGGCGCGCCAGATCGTGATCGATGAGCTCACTCGTCAAGGCTAGCCCGGCTGGCATCCCGTCCAGGATGGCCGTCAGTTCCGGACCATGAGATTCACCGGCTGTCAGAAACCGCATAAGGCTTTCGACCGCGCATCAATTGGCATGCGCCAGGCTTCCCATCGGGTCCCATGGGGGAAGTTTGATGGGTTCAGTCTCGAGTATGGCCAGCAGATCGGTTGGGACGTAGCGCTTCTCCACCACCACTTCGTACATGTATTCGTCGAACCAGTGGTCACTCATCACCAGGAATCCCTTGTCGCCCACCTGCTCACCCCAACTGTTCTCCACCCGCCATTTGGTAGGCTTGCCCTCAGCGTTCACATCCACGCCGGTGAACACCATGGCATGTGTCATCACACTTTGACCGTAGTCCACTCGCTCAGCTTTATCCGCCTTGAACTCGGTACCATAGGCCAGACTGTAGTCGTAGACACTCATATCCAGGATACCCAGGTCGCGCTCCAGCATCTTGCCCACATCGCAGCCAAACCACACCGGCATACCAGCTATCACCTGTTCCATGGCGGCTTTCTTGAATGTGCCAATATCCACATTCAAATAGCGCACAATATGCCCCTCCCTTACGTTACCCAGGTATTCAACGGTATAAAGTTTGTTGAAAGGCTTGTCCGCCGTGGGGCAGTTTATCAGGCAGACCTTATCGTCCAGGTCCACTTGTACGTAGTGCTTAAAAAACTCATGCGGAGTGATTTTACCGTCGCGGTGGAAGGTATTATCTTTGTCACGCCACTGCCAATAAAAATCGCGCGGCGGCTCGCCCAGATGAATGGCCAGCATGCGATAGATCACAGCGATCATATCGACCTTGCAGTCGCGCAGTGTTTGTTCACCGGCTCCTTGCGTATGCATGCGGCGTAACTCGGCGGCATCTTCACGTAATTTAGCGGTAATGAGTGAAGTCATGGCGCCTGAATTGCTGCTGGATTCCGTCTCAGGCATAAACGACTTGGGCACAACGCCATATTTCTTGACCAGGTTCACAAACATATCCCACTGGCCCCCATCCTGGATGGGGTTTTGCAGCAGGAACATGATCAGGCGTCCATTGGCGGGTTCGTCCAGTGTGCTGAGGATGCTCTCCAGGAAGTAGTTGGCCTTTTCGAGCTTATCCCAAAACATCATGTAGTTCTGCGAAAGCTCGAACTTTTCCACGTTCAGGTGCTTCATCGCTTCAACTCGGAAGGTGTTCAGTCCCGCAAATAACCAGCATCGTCCACTACGGCTCTGAGCCGTAATATCGTTACTCTTCAATACGTTCGAGAAGGTGTGGTTTATACCCGCCACCACGCTGCGGTTCAGCACCACCGTGTTCACGGGGTTTTTAGTGACGGCATTCATCGCCAACCTGTTTTTGGGGTCTGCTTCAAAAGCCTGTTGGAAGCTGCGAAGTTGTTCCTGGCTGAGGTTCCGCACTGTGTTTTTGCCAGCTACTTTCTTTACTTCTGTCATAAGTTACACCTCCCATCTCTAGCGGGTCACTGCTTTTGGATACACTCTATCACGGATGATTAGGAGCTGTTTTCATGGATTACTGAGCTCACTTCGATTATGCTTGCTCATTCAATACTTTCCTCATGATGACTGCCACACGTGAGTCCGGTATGTGGGTCCAAAACTGGAACGAGGCAGCGCCTTGCATCGCCAGCATCCCCAGTCCGCCAATCACGCGCAGACCAGCCTGGGAGGCCTGGTGCATCAGGTGTGTCTGGCGCGGTTTGTAGACCAGATCGTAAAGGATGGCGCCAACAGGGAATTTGGCCTCATTCGGCCAGGGTGATGTGCTCTCATTGGGTGACATACCCGCAGAGGTGCAGTTCACGATGAGGTCAATGTCATTCAACTCACCGATGGCTTGGGCGGAGAGTGGACCAGCCTGTATTCGACCCAGCGGTAAATGCCAGCTTAGCGAGTCAACGAGTTGTTCGGCGTGAGCTTTAGTGCGGTTCAGAACATATACCTGCGCACCGCTACATCCGAGGGCATAACAGATACCTCGTGCCGACCCACCAGCTCCCAGCACCAGCGCCTGGGTTAGCGCCTCAGGCTGTATATCATGGAAGCGCAGATCTGCCAGAAACCCAAGCCAGTCGGTATTATCGCCAACCAATCGCTGCCGGGATGGTGCGATAGGGTTTTCAGTGCCTGTACGGGTTTTGATTATCGTGTTCACGGCGCCGATCGCAAGCGCATGGGTTGAGATGTCGTCCAGCAGCGGGATGATATTTTGCTTGTGCGGGATCGTGACGTTCGCACCGGCGATGTCATCTCTCTCGCGAATCATGCGCACGCGCTCCGGCAGCTCATCCAGCGGAGTGTCCCATAACTCGTAGCGCCAGTCCAACCCCACAGCAGCAAATGCTGCATCCTGCATACGTGGTGAAGCGCTGTGCGCCACCGGATGTCCAATCAATCCGACACGCATCAGTCGAAATCCGTCGGCCAGTTGGAATGGCGATGATGCTCGAACATACGTTTGATTTCGCCCGGTGTGACACGCGTCAGTGATAGTTCGGGTAGCTCACCTTCGCGAAAGAAACCGACTGCGTCCGTCTCCCGACTTTCCGTCGGCACACCACCGAGTAAATCGCAGCGGAAGAAGAGCTTGTACACATAAGAGGGGAGTGCCGGATGTCCGTGCCGGTTGCGGTCGTATACAGCCAACAGCTTTGATGCCCGGACCTGGAAACCAGATTCCTCAAGTGTTTCCCGCGCTGCTGCCTCTCCGGGTGCTTCTCCAACGTCAGCCCAGCCTCCCGGAAGTGTCCAGCCTCCATCAGAGATCTCCCGCACCAGCAACAACGCGTCGCCACGGAAAACCACGGCGCGCACATCCACCTTGGGCGTGGCGTAACCTGTCTCCTGCTTGAACAGATCCAGCACCTGTTGCGCATCGATGCCTGCATAAGTCGCCATGATTTCCGCGGCAATCTGCTGAACGGCGCTAAAGCGTTCGATGTCATATGGGTCTTTACAATAAGCCAGACCGTCCTGTGCGTGAGCCTGCAATGCTCGCGCCCATATCAACCACTGTGGTTCGTTTTGTGTGCTCATCATTTATCGCTGGATGCACTGATTGCCGCCAGGTCGTCAAAGAATCCTGGGTACGTCTTGCTGACACATTCCGCACCGGTCAGAGTCGTCTTGCCCTCTGCAATGAGCCCTGCCACGGCTAACGACATGGCCATGCGATGGTCGCCATGGGCGTCCACGACGGCTCCACGCAGCGTTGCAGGCCCCGCGACAATAAAACCATCGGATGTGGCTTCGATGTGCGCTCCCATCTTGCGCAGCTCCACGACCAAATCGTCGATGCGGTTCGACTCTTTCACACGCAACTCCTCGGCATTACGCACCACTGTTGTCCCCACAGCCTGAGTTGCCGCCACGGCGAAGATGGGAAATTCATCGATCATCAAGGATGTCAGTGCGCCGCTCACTTCCATCGCTCGCAAACGGCTCGTGACAGGTACTAAGTCGCCAACAGGTTCCCCACCCTGTAAACCCGAGTTTTGCACCGTTACGACAGCACCCATTGCACGCAGGGCTTCGAGCAAACCAGTACGCGTGGGGTTCAGACCAGTACCAGGCAGCTCCAATCGCGAGTGGGGGTGCAGTATCGCAGCGACCAGAAAAAACGCAGCGGAGGAGAAATCGGCAGGCACGGTCATATCCAATGGATGCAAGGCACCGGGCAATTGACGGCTCGGGATCGATATTTGCCGATCTACAACTGGTGTTTGCCCGCTACTTTGCGGCAACAACCTCGACTCTTCAGAAGCCTGGAGTGCAGCGTGCGATGATCCGTCGCCATTTTGGTGACCATAACGAACAGCCACACCCATCGCCGATAACATGCGCTCGGTGTGGTCACGTGTGGTTGCAGTTTCGCGGATGATCACGTCTCCATCGGCGTACAGAGCGGCCAATAACAGCGCTGATTTCACCTGTGCACTGGCTACCTGCATCAGGTAGTCGATGCCATGCAGATTGGCTGGTTTGATGTAGAGCGGAGCATGATCACTGGTGCTGCTGATCAGCGCACCCATTCGCGTCAGGGGTTCCACAATGCGACGCATGGGCCGGTTGCGCAGTTGTTCACTGCCATCGATCGTACTGGCAAAAGTCTGGCCGGCCATCAACCCAGCCAGTAGACGCATGGTTGTGCCAGACGAGTTGCAGAAGAGCTCCTGACGTGCGGCATGCAGTCCGTGCATGCTGGCTCCGTGAATGCGCAACATCGAGCCGTTGTCTCGCTCTTCATGTATATCAATGCCCAGTTCTCGCATAATATTGACCGACGCACCTGTGTCGTCGCAGTCAAGGTATTCGCGCACAACACTGGTGCCGTCGGCAATAGAACCGAGTAGAATGGCACGCACCGTGATGCTGCGATCACCGGGCACCCGCAGTACGCCGTTTAGTTGCCGGGGAGGGTATATTTCCTTAATCATGTGTCATAAGCAGATCGCGCCAACCTTTAGTAAGTGCCTGTTCTTTGCGGCATATTCTTCTGCTCTCCAATGCTCAATCTCTTTCTACCAGTGCGCTCCGTTCGTTTGACGCGCCTGCGCAGCAGCGGTCAAGTACGCACGCAAGCCTGCCTCATCTTGACGTTCGATTAACGCGGTAAGCTGGTCCAGTGCAAACTGGAAATCGCGGATCGCACCACAAACAGCCTCTCGATTGGTCAGCAGAATATCCATCATCATGGTCACATCACTGGCCGCAACACGACTGGTATCGCGAAAGCCACTGGCCGTTACCTGCCATAAGGTCGAGTCATCGAGGCTAGCTTGCTCCGTGGCCGTAATAAGTGAAATGGCCACAGCATAGGGCAGGTGGCTGGCAAACGCGACCAGCCTATCGTGTCGGGTCGCGTCCAGCTCCAGCGTCACCGCGCCGGCTGTCAGCGCCAGCCGCTGGATCAGGTCAAGCGAGGAGTCAGAAGTGCGTGCTGTTCGTGTGAGGATCCAGCGTTTTCCCTGATACAAATGAGCATCGGCTGCGTCCAATCCCGTCACTTCTTTGCCGCACATGGGATGCGAGCCGACAGCGTGCACGCCTTCTGGAAGGTGGTCCATGGCCTGTACGATGGCCAGTTTGGTACTGCCCAGGTCTGTCACCGTTGCTCCAGCCATGAAGGCATCTGCCTGAGTGCGCAACTGCGAAAGGATGGTGCGTACGGGGGCAGCCAGTACTACCACGTCTGCGCGACTCACTCCAACAGCGAAATCGGTGCCGGCCTCGTCTACAATCCCTCGTGCAAGACCTTGACGAACCGTTTCCTGGCGGCGCGCCACGCCGGTGATATGGCGCACCCGCAGAGGGCTACCAGGTTGGCTGGCGTGCTCACGCACGGCCATGGCCAGGGATGCGCCCATCAATCCCAGCCCAACGATGCACAGGTTGTCAATCTCTACAGGCGGTTGTAACGGGTCATCTTGATTCACGGAAGCGATTGTAAAATAAAACGCAACCTTCAGACTGAAACACCCACGCTTATACGATCCGGTCAACGGCTTGGGCAACGCGCCTCACCTGCGTGACGAGGCTGACATAGTTCTCGGGTGTGAGCGATTGCGCGCCATCGGAGAGCGCTTCGGTCGGATGGGGATGCACTTCAACGATCAGACCGTCAGCACCAGCCGCGACGGCTGCACGAGATACCGCCGTGACGTACTCCCACTTGCCAGTGGCATGGCTGGGATCCACAATCACGGGCAGGTGGCTGAGCATCTTCAAAACCGGCACCGCATTGATGTCCAGTGTATTACGGGTGTAGGTCTCGAAGGTGCGGATGCCACGCTCGCATAGCATCACGTTGTAGTTGCCGTTGGAAAGGATGTATTCTGCCGCCATGAGCAGCTCTTCCATCGTGCTCATCATGCCGCGCTTCAGGAGCACCGGTCGCCGGCTCAGCCCCACAGCGTTCAGAAGTGCGAAGTTCTGCATATTGCGCGCGCCTACCTGTAAAATGTCGGCATAGTGGCTGACCAGTGGTACCAGGTCTGGTGACATGACCTCTGTCACCACGGCCAGACCCGTCTCTTCACGCGCCTCAGCCAGCCACTTCAGAGCATCTTCACCATAGCCCTGGAACGAGTATGGCGATGTGCGCGGCTTATACGCTCCCCCGCGCAAAACATTCGCACCAGCCTCCTTCACCCTATGAGCTGTCTCGATGATCTGCTGCCGGCTCTCGACGGCACACGGCCCAGCCATCATTGCCAGGCCGTTTTTAACGTTGCCGATTTTGATCGGTTTCCCATTTTCTGGGGTGATCGTAATCACCGTGTCATCTTTTTTAAAGTCCCGGCTGGCGAGTTTGTATGGCCGCAAAATGGGCACTACCCGATCCACACCTGGCAGCAGCTCGAAAACGGTACGGTCTATGGGCCGCTCATCACCGACCACACCGATGATGGTTCGTTCCTCGCCTTGTGACAGGTGCGGACGCATGCCAACGTGCTCGATCTGCTGGACAACGGTTCCGATTTCCTGCGCGGTCGCTCCCGCGCGCATAATAATGACCATTACCGCATCTCCTTCAAATCTGTCGGTCCATCGCCTGGGCGATCCGGCGCGTCTGGCGCACCAGGTCGCCAAACTGTTCGGGCGTCAGAGACTGGGCACCATCAGATAGAGCGGAGCTGGGGTCGGGGTGCACCTCCACGATCAGCCCATCCGCACCGGCAGCAATGGCAGCCCGGCTGGTAGACGTCACGTATTCGGACTTGCCGGTAGCATGGCTGGGATCGACGATCACCGGCAGATGGCTCAATTTTTTAAGTACGGGTACAGCATTGATGTCGAGTGTGTTGCGGGTGGAGGTTTCAAAGGTGCGAATGCCGCGCTCGCACAGCATCACGTTATAGTTGCCGTTCGATAGAATGTATTCGGCTGCCATCAACAATTCCTCCACGGTACTCATCATTCCGCGTTTCAGGAGCACTGGTTTCATACTCATGCCAACAGCATTTAGAAGATAGAAGTTCTGCATATTGCGTGCACCAACTTGCAGGACATTGGCGTACTGGCTGACGAGTGGCACCTGTTCAGCAGCCATGACCTCGGTCACTACCGCCAGTCCAGTCTGCTCGCGCGCCTCGGCCAGCCACTTAAGCGCCTCCTCCCCATAGCCCTGGAACGAATAAGGTGATGTGCGCGGTTTATACGCCCCGCCGCGCAAGGCTTTGGCACCCGCTTCTTTCACGGCATGAGCAGTCTCCAGCACCTGCTGGCGATTCTCTGCAGAACAGGGGCCGGCGATCACCACGATGTCTTCGCCGCCTACCTTCACTCCGGTGCCATTTCCGAAGAGCGAGATGATGCTGTTCTCCTTCTTGAACTCGCGGCTGGCCAGTTTATATGGCTTGAGGATGGGCACGGTCGTCTCGACACCAGTCATGGTTTCAAAGATTGTGCGGTCTAGTGGCCGATCATTACCCACTACGCCGATGATGGTGCGTTCCTCGCCATAGATTGCGTGCGCGCGGAAGCTCATCGACTCGATACGCGCCACCACCGCATCAATCTCTTTCCCTGTCGCCCCAGTTTTCATAATAATGACCATCTGCCCTCCTCCTTGGCTTCTTTCAGCCTCTGCTCCGGTCCGGTCGGAGTGCTTCTGCTCCATTCAGGTAGACGTGCACAATCTGGTCGGATTTCTTCGTCGTGTTCCAGTGCAGCATCACACGCACGATGCGCGGCAGGCCATGCGGAACATCCATCTCGTGCATACACATCAATGCCACGTCAGTCCAGCCTAATTGCCGTGCGGCCAGGGCCGGGTAGTCGGCGTTCAGATCGCGCGTGGTACTGAAGAATGCACTGGCGATTTCATCCACCTGGATGCCATTGGCCTCCACCAATTCTTGCAGCATCTCGCGCGTAGCATCCAGGATCGCTTCGCGCGTGTTATCGCGCACCATCGTCGCACCGCGTACTCCGCGTACCCACATGATTACCGTGCCTCCTTGGTCTTGTGTTATATGCATAAAGTCTGGAAAACAAAAAAAGAGGGCGCGGAGCTTACCACTCCGCGCCCTCAATGTTTTCTTTTCTCAGCTATTCTGGTATTTCCTCTGAGCTGGGCTTGCGTGAGAGTAAGCTCCCTTTACGCCAGGTAAAGTAGCCATAGTAGCCAAAATAGCCGAAATACGATCGTGCGCAAGCCATTTGAATGGCACACATGCTACTCGAAACATACTCCACTGTCAAGTCAAATATCAAGAGCTTCCAGTAACTGGGGGGCGGTGGTCACTTCGCCTTTCTTCGCCCCGTTCCTCCTGCCACAGCATCAGCCCGGCTCCCGACAGGTACGCCCCCCGCAGCCACTCGTTGGTACCACCCCCGCCGCCATGATGCCGCGCACCTGCTTGCAGTCGAAACACACCTGCACGTGGCGGACCACCTCAGCGGCGGGCCGCGCACCGGTCATCACTATGTCAATCTCGAAGGTCTTGATGGTGAGAGCCCATATCACATCTGATATCGGCCCATTCTCCCGTTATGGTTGGCGGTCATGAGCACATAACCTGTGGATGAACAGGCGATGAACAGGCGCTTGTTTAAGTGTGGTCCTTCTCATGGCACCGATGGAACGGTATTGTGCGAACTATTCGGCAATGCCGATGTCGTCCCCTCGTGGACTATACGATAACCCATAGGGATGTGGTAGGTCGTCGTACAATCTTGGCCATGACCAGCTCTCGAACCTTCATTCGTATGGGCGTGGTTGGAGCAGGCGCCATCGCCCAACGCGGCATCCTGCCGCATCTATCACAACCTGACCTCCAGGAACGTGTGCGTCTACAAGCCATATGCGACCCAGTTCCCGGACGTGCTGAAGCCGCGGCGGCACGGTTTGGTGTGACGCGTTCATTCACATCTTACGAGGCGCTCCTGAGCCAGGGAGAGGTGGATGCCGTCAGCCTCTGCACGCCTATCGGTCTGCATTTTGAACAAGGCCGGCAGGCACTCGAGGCGGGTAAACACATTCACTTTAACAAGACGATGACCACCACAGTCGCCGAAGCCACAGAACTGATCGATCTGGCGCGGGCGAAAGGCTTGAGAATCGTGGCATCACCCGGAGAGGTTTTACGCCCTCACGTGCAACAGATTAAAAAGCTGATTGGCGAAGGAGCAATCGGCACGTTATGCTGGGCTGTCTGCGGAGCCGCGTTCGGCACCTACCATGAAGCCGAAGTGTTTCGCCAGGGTGAAGATGTGTTGAGCAGTGTAGATCCATCGTGGTACTTCCACAAACCAGGTGGTGGGCCACTCTACGACATGACGGTTTACGTGCTCCATGCACTCACCTCCGTAATGGGCCCAGCGCGGCGTGTCACAGCGCTTTCCGGCACTCGCATCCGCGAGCGCGAGTTCCGCGGGAGAATGATCCCCACGGACGCAGACGACAGCACGCTGATGTTGTTGGACTTTGGAGAGAAGCTTTTTGCCTTCGTCTACGGTACACCAGCCGGTCGTGTGAACAACGGTGTGGATTACTATGGTACACACGGCGCGATCCAGAACCTGAACCTGAACGGCCACCCGTTTGACTATCCAGGCAAAGAGGTGGCAGATCAGTCGCCGGGTGGAAGCAGCCTGTCGTGGACGCTTCCTCATGTCACGGGAGTGCATCGCATTCTTGGCGAGCAACACGTGTTTGAAGATGTAATGCAGCTCGTAGATTGGATCCGCGACGGAAAACCCACGCCCGTGACGGCTGAGCATGCTCGCCATGTGATCGACATCATCGAGTCGGCTTACCGCGCAGCCGAAACAGGGCTGGCGCAAGACCTGGTTACGGTATTCTGAAACTAATACTATGGGGCAATGAATAATGAAATGAAATATAGAGTAAGGATACGTGGGATCGGTTCTATGTGAATCTGCGGTTAAAAATCCCGTTAATCTGGTTCCGATCAGGCACACGACAGGAGAGACATGACACAGGTCAGGGTGTGGCTGAACGAATGGTTTCGTACGGGCGGCAGCAGTTTCGCGATTACCGCCCTCGTTGGTTTGAATGTGCTGTTTACAGTTATCTCCAATGCCAGCTTCAAGGTCTCGGCCGATAGCGCCAACTGGCGCCTGTTCCTTTTCTGGCAGATCATCGGCAACGTCGCCGGACTCATTACTGTACTGACCCTCACTGCGCTGTTGCGGTTCATCCCGCTGAACGTTGCCTTTACAGTGACAACTGGTCTGGGTATCTTTGGCGTGCAAATTCTTGCCGCCGCGTGGTTGTTTCATGAGCCCATCACGTCAGCGCAGTGGATTGGGTCGCTGTTCGTAGCCGTCGGCGTGGCGTTAATGATGGGGCATTGATCATGCCGCTATGGGAAGCCGGTGGCGCCATTACCGAAGAACGGCAGCACAGTATTCCACCGCGGGAAGATTTGCATACGAACGGCGGTATGGCGCAGGTGCTGCGTGCACTAATCCGTGGTTTGGACTATCTATTGCGCCGTGCGTATGGAGTATTCGAATTCACCAACGAGCCGGACTGTATCTTCCGTCTACGTCTGATGCAGTGTTTGCATCGCATTGAGCTGCCAGAGCAAACGATTCAACCAGGTATGCCTGTCATCGAGCTGCACTTTTGGAACGAACGAATACCACCCATACCCATTACCGGTCCCGACCTGGTGTGGGCAGTGAACATGACCCGCCTGGTGGTGGGCTCGTTCCGTAGCATCGCATGCTACATCCAGCAGCATAAAGAATTGTGCGATGTGCGGGCGGTGAGTGGCACGACCGTACTCGTCTTTTCAAGTCAGCATAGCGGCGGCGAGAAGCTATTCAGACGACTGGGTTTCGAATACTTCTCACCTCACCGCGGCCCGCTTGGACGATTTGGCGTGTCATGGGAAAACGTTTACTCCTGGGCACTCATGTGGGCATTTAATGCAGCCAGCCTGCAACAGCGCCGCCTTCTCGCACTGCACCGCACGGAAATCTGGATGAGCCGCCAGGCATTTCTTGATCGCTACGGAAAATAGTTGAACGAAATCATTGTGGCCTGGATTGGCAGGTCACCTGTTCATAACGCAGTGGGGACGGTGAACGAGACGGTGGCGCCAGGACCGGAATGCTCCTGCACCCAGATGTGGCCTTCGTGTGCTTCGACAATGCCTTTACAAATTGCCAACCCCAGCCCGGCACCGCGCAGCGTACTACGATTAGGCATGTCAATCTGATGGAATAGTTCAAAAACGTAGTTCCGCGCCTCGGCTGGAATGCCAGGCCCTTCATCGGCTACTGACATACACACTTCCCGGCCACCCTCGTAGTGGCGTGCTGCCACAGTGATGTGGGTGCCGGTCGGGGCGAACTTGGCAGCATTCTCCACCAGGTTTGTTAGAACCTGGGCGATACGTCGCGTATCAACCTGTACGGGTGGCAAGTCTGCCGGTATGTCGAACACCAACTGATGGTCACACGCCAGCATCTGTAGCTGTGAACGGACATAATCGAACAACCTTTCCAGCGACTGCGGTTGTGGATGGATTGGCAACGTCCCAGCCTGCAGGCGCGACAGGTCGAGTAACTGATCCACCAGTTCTGTCAGTTTGTTGGACTCCTCGTCGATGGTGGCGATGAAATCACGTTGTTGCTCAGGCTCCCACGTCACGTCGTCGGCCAGCAATGTGCTGGAGAAGCCTTTGATGCTGGCCAGGGGTGTGCGCAGTTCGTGCGAGACCATGCCCAGGAATTTCGTTTTGAGCTGATTCGCCTGCTCTGCCTGCTGGTGTGCCTGCTGCTCGTCTTCATACAGACGTGCGCGCTCCAATGCCTGGGCACACAAATCCGCCATGCGAAGTAGAAAGGTGCGCTCTCGTAACGTCAGGTGGCGCGACGCGGGGAAGCCGATGGTCAGTGCGCCAATGATCTGCTCGCCCGAGATGAGTGGCAGGCCAGCCAGTGCACCTTCTGAGGCAAAGTGGGTGATCCCTTGCTCAGATGGTGGGTAGTGTTCTGCATACTCCTCACTGCTTTCGATCCAGAGCGGTTTCCCCAGGCGCACCACATCGCTGATGGGATCCGCTGAATCCGACCGGACAACGCAAGGCTTATCCTTCAAACCTTCCTTTATATTAAGACCAGCCAGTAATTCGAGCGACTTTCCGCCCGAGGCGAATCGCGTGACCGAGCCACTATTTCCACCCAGGGCACCAATTGCCTGATCCACGATGACTTGCGCCACCTGATGCGGCGTGGTTGCCTTTGAAAACGCAGCGGTCAGTTCCTGTAGCAGGTGTTCGCGTGCTTCGCTCCGCTGGAGTGCGCGCTGCCATTGGAGCTGAGAGCTACGGATCAGGGAGACCATCACAATAAATACCAGGTAGACACTCCCAGCGATCATGAAGCCGTGTAATTGAGCCAGACCAGTGAATGAAGCTGCGAGGAAACTGAATAGACCGATGGATATGATGCCCAGTAACATACCCACCTTGATGCCACTGCGCCAGGTGATCAACATCGTGGCTGGCCATACCAATAAAAATGCACTATGACCTGTTAGGGGCACCAAGATCAAAACAGCCAGCATCGATAACAGCCACACCCCAATCACAAGGGATTGCACCCACGCGGATGAACCCGAGCCATCAGCGCGTGCTGTTAGCCCAAAAAGTGGGTGAATTATTTTTCTACGAATGTCGAACTGCCCGATCACCGATGTGCTCCCCTGTCCATCCGACCGCCAGCTGTTCTTGGATGCTCAGTTCATCTCACCTGGCTGAGTTAGCGCCGGGTGAATCGATTGTATAACAATGCTGGTTTAAACCGGTCCCTGGTGACTGGTATTCCATAAAGCTGCCAGGACACCCGGAATGCCAGTGGCGAGTATAGCCAGACAAATGACCGTAATGCCTGCCAGGACTATGGTGTTGATCACGCTGCCTTTGTATTTGAGGACGCGTAAGGAAGTTGTTACCTGCTCCGTAGCTACCGAGTGGTCTTCGGCATCTGCAACAGCGATATTGGAGATTGTCCCATGTATGGGAGTGAGTGTAATCTGTACGGGGACCGATACACCCCACCTGGAAGGTTCGGTGACCACAATTACTTTTTCCTTAGGTATGAATAGGGAAAGCCCCGTGACCATGCACAGGGCAACTGTGAATAAAATAGATATCCACTCAGTGGTTCGACTCCGGTTTTGGTTCATAACGAAAGTCGTATCAGGCAAGCCAACGCGCCACTTCACAGATTAGCTGATCTGGCTGAGCCTACGCTGAAAGTTGACTAAACTTTGAGTATCATGCATTGCAGGTTAGCCATGTAATGCAGCTCTGCACGATGTGCTGAAGAAACCGGTACGTTCATAGCACGTAAATTCAGTTGCGCCAGAAAGAGATGTCTGGTGTAATGTGTTGATTAATGCACGTCGAGATCCTACCCGGCACGCCTGCATGTCCGATTCCTGTTATGAGGGTATCAAACCAAACCCAATTGGGGATCGAGCTGATAAAAAGTGTCGTGCAGGCTGAACGACGCATCAAGGGTTCCGAAAGCTCTGGATTGGCTCACCAGGGTATAACGCTTGCAGGAGGTTGATGAAATGAAGATGGTGATGGCGATTGTCCAGGCGGAGGACGTCTCGACTATTACCAACGCACTGGTTGATGCGGGTCATCGAGTAACGCGCATTGCAACGACTGGCGGATTACTGCGTCGTGAAAATGTGACCTTGCTGCTAGGCGTGGAAGACGAGCGGGTTGGAGAGGTCATAACGACTCTCCAGAAGTCAGGACGTCATCGAAAGTCGACCCTCAGCATCCCAACAGAGCAGCCCAGCGGTGAGGTGGCCCAAACGCTGCATGTCGAGGTTGGAGGTGCAACCGTCTTCGTCCTTGATGTTGAGCGCTTTGAACGCTACTAAAGAACGAGATAAGAGTATTGTATTTAAAGAGTACTGCTTGCATCACTGACTACCACGGATTACATCGATAAGATACGCCAGGCTCTCATTAACCCATGTAATCCGTGGCGAGGTCAGTCAATCTCCGATCTACAAGCTCCAGTCGCTATCCTCCAGCGACGATCCGGTCGACAACGATCTGACGGAATTCCGGCGAGAGGCTGGCAAAGTAGGCGCTGAACCCAGTGACGCGCACGATCAGGTCGGGATATTTAGCAGGGTCCTGGTTGGCTTCCAATACCTTTTCCTTGTCGAGTACGTTCAGATTGATTTGCGTGCCCCCCATTGCGAAGTGCGATTGGATGAGACTGGTGACCATGTCGATGCCGTGGCGGTCATCTGAAAGCATGGGGTCCAGGTCCATTTGCATCGGAGCGGAGTTGCCGTAACCTGACTGAACGCTAGCTACGGCGACTGCCAGTGCGGTGGGGGCGCCATCTTTGCGGAAGCCTGGGTCCGGGTTGCAACCATGCGAAATTGCCGCACCGGCGTGCCGCCCGTTCGGGGTTGCTCCCACGCCTTTGCCCATGCTGATCTGAGCCGCCCACGAGAAGAGACCCGGGATCATGTTGAAGCCATCCGGAGTGGGTTTCTCCTTCACCACCTGAGTGAACAGGTTGGAGAGACGCACGGCATATTCATCGGCGATGGATCCACCGCTGCCATAGCGAGGGATTCCTCTCATCATCAACCTCACGCGCTCGCCTTCAGGGCCGGCCCAATCAGTTTCCATGTGATGGGCCAGATCGCGCCAGTTGATGCGCTGCTCCGTCTCCACCCGGATCTTTAGCGCGGCGAAGGAGTCTGCCACAGTGGCTAACGCTGAGCCGTCGACACACCAGTTGACATATTCGACGCCACCCTTTTGCGAAGCATCGAGGCCTTTCTCAATCGGTCCGTAACACAGCAGGTCCAGGACGAGCTCGGGCATGACATCAATCATGTGCGTCATATGGAAATCAAAGCCTCTGGCGGTCGACTCCACACTGCGCCGCAAGTGAGTCTCGAAGCGCTTCCACAGTTCGTCCGTGCCTGGTTTGACGGATGGTTCAGCCATCATCTCCTTAAACGCCACCTCGAAGACGGCAGCGAGGTTGATTTTGGCACCATCATTCAACGTATATTCGCGCCCTGGGATAGCCGACCAGTGACAACCGGAGTAGGCACGCGTGCGGGCGAGTTCGATGGGATATCCATTGCGGGCGAACCCTTGCGAAGTGTTGTCAATACCCAGGAACTTGGGAACGCCGGTCTTGTCGGTGCAGAGAACTTCGACGGCACGCCGTACCAGCTGCCTGGGTACATCCCTGCCCACGCACACTCCAAGGTTCACCGGGATACGCAGGCGATGCGCTGCCTCCAGGACCAGATACGACACCGGGCTGGTCACGTCCCGTCCATTTGCATTGGGACCGCCGATCTGGATGTAACCAGTCTCGCACAGATAGTAGCAGGCGATGTGAAACATCGCTTCTTCATCGGTGAGGGTGCCTGCTGCCATATCGTGTTCATAGTAGGGCTGCAGTAGCATGTCCAGCCGGCCCAATGAGCCCGAACCGTTGTACATGCGCGCGATCATCTGGTACCAGGTGATCCACTGCACCGCTTCGCGGAACGTGCGCGGCTTCTCTGTTACCAGCCATTCATTGATGTCGGCCATCTCTTCGAGATTCTTGCGCAATTGCGGGTTGGCTTCTTTACGCGCCATCTGGCGTGCGGCTTCGGCAGTCCGCCCAATCCAATCCTGCATACCCAGAATCACCGCTTCAAATCCGTCGTAGATGCTTTCCTTTTGCTGGCGCTCGTGAGGGTCTGTTGCAGCCGGCACGTTTACGTTACGGTAGTGGCGTACTTTCTCCAATAAACCTTCCCAACCCAGATCCAGGCCAATCTGCAGATCCTGGCAGAAATGTTGAGCACCGAAGATCGGGGCGCCTCCCTGATACGTTGTGTAATCGGCCAAAAAGTCGGGCATCTGCATACCGGTCGGGATACCGCCCTTGCGATAGGCGAAGAAGTTCGCCATGTACGCGCCAGCAATCGTGCTGAGCGGGTCGATATAAACCGGGTGCGCCTCCAGCAGCCGGCGGAAGTTCTCGCCGCATGCCTTGGGGCCATAGAAACCGCCGTTGGGATCATTGCTGACGATCTCAACGCCATCCAGCAGTACGTCTTGCATCTCGACACCGGAACCGCTCACCGTCTTGACGATCTTGCGTCGCTCGAGGGGTGGCAAGATGATGGCCCAGTCATCGAAATCCATCGAGCCCTGTATCTGTTGCTTCTCGAGCGTGTGTTGTTGCTTCGTTGCACGGAGCGCATCCAGCCGCTCCTGATAGGTATATTCCTTAACAGTTGTCGCTTCAATCATGTACTCGCCTCCGGCTAAGAGTTATACCGCCAACTTGATATAACGAAAAGCCCGTCCTGATCACGACTGGAACACTTTTTACTGCTGCTCAATGCCATTGAAACAGGAGCGACGTGGATATCGCATCCGACTTCCTCCCGGTTCATTCGATCCAGAATCTGGGCAAAGCCACTTCCTTTTTACAAGGATGCGGCTCATGGTTCGACAGGCTCACCATGATCATCCTGAGCCAGTCGAAGAATCATCCTGAGTTGGTCGAAGGACGGCAGGCTCACCATGATCATCGTGAGTTGGTCGAAGGATCATCCTGAGCTGGTCGAAGGATCATCCTGAGCCAGTCGAAGAATCATCCTGAGTTGGTCGAAGGACGACAGGCTCACCATGATCATCCTGAGCCAGTCGAAGGATCATCCTGTGGTGGTCGCAGGATCATCCTGTGCTGGTCGAAGGACGACAAGCTCACCTTGACTGCGCGGAACCTTATTGTTTACTCCAAGCTGCCCTGGTCGCCTTCGACCATCTACTCATTGCACTGAGGTGATCGTAAGCTATAAACCGGATTTCTCATTTACCCTGAACTGAAAGTCAATGGTGACCGAGAAATGCGATATCTTTCGCTTTTACGCCATATTCATGACCAGCAACTTCGGTTCGGTCATTTCCTCGATGGCATACTTTATACCTTCGCGTCCGAAACCGGACAGCTTCACACCGCCATAGGGCATATGGTCGATGCGGTAGGTGGACACGTCGTTGGCGATCACGCCGCCTACCTCAATATGCTCGAAGGCATACCAGATATTACGTACATCGCGCGTGAAGACCCCACATTGCAGACCGTAGTCACTGTTATCGACTTCATGCACGGCGTCTTTAAAGTCATCATAGGGCACGATGGTGACTAACGGTGCGAATACCTCTTGGGTGCAGACCTTCATCTCATGTTGCACTGCGGTGACAATCGTGGGTTGCATGAGGTTCCCGCGCCGTGTACCGCCGGTGAGCACCGTGGCTCCATGCGCCACTGCTTCGCGTACCCACTCCTCCACCTTGGCGGCGGAGGCTTCATCGATCATCGGACCGACATCCGTTGTCTCGTCCAGCGGGTCGCCCACATGCAACGCTTTTACCTGGGTAACCAATTGATCCAGGAAAGCCGCGTAGATGGATGAGTGAACGAACACACGCTGCACGCTGATGCAGGATTGCCCGGCGTAACCAAAGCCAAAGGTCAGAATACGCTGGATGGCGAATGGAACATCCGCATCGTGATGCACGATCACACCGGCATTACCGCCCAGTTCCAGGGTGATGCGCTTGTGCCCTGCCTTGTTCTTGAACGGCCAACCTACCGCCGGGCTGCCCGTAAAGGTGAGCAGTTTCAATCGCTCGTCGCTGATCAATGGCTCAGCCGCATCGGTGCTGCAGGGCACCACGCTAAAACCACCCTTAGGGTAGCCGGACTCGTGAATCATCTCAGCTAATGACAGTGAGCTGAGCGGCGTGGCGGATGCCGGACGAAGCACCACCGGGCAGCCCGCTGCCAAGGCAGGTGCCACTTTGTGCGCGACCAGGTTGAGTGGAAAATTGAACGGCGTGATGGCACTGATGGGACCGATAGCAAATCGCTTCACCAGGCCTACGCGGTTTTCGCCTGGAGCGGCTATATCCATGGGAAGCAGTTCGCCGCTGATGCGCTTGGCTTCTTCGCTGGCGACGGTAAAAGTGAGAACGGCACGGTCCACTTCCTGCCGCGCGGTGCGGATCGGTTTACCTGCCTCCACAGCGAGCTGTCGGGAGAGTTCCTCATGGCGCGTCCTGATGAGTGCGGTAATGCGGGCAAGTACCTCTGAACGTTTGTACGCTGGCATGAAGCGCGTCTGGGGCAGTGCCTCCGTGGCAGCGCCAATAGCCTGAAGTACATCGTCGCGCGAAGCCCGGCAGATGCTGGCGTACTCGGTTCCGTCATACTTATTGCGCACCGGCAATACATCGTCTGATGTGCGCCACTCGCCGGCCAGATAGAAAGGTTTCGGTGTCATCGTATCCTCCGCCGCCTAGCATACATCAGACCGCGAAACATGAAATACCAGCATAAACGGGCCACACCACCAGCTTGCAGGCCCGATAACCAGACACCCGTTACAATCGCCACTAATGGTAGCGGTGATGGTGCTCGCAGCGGGCATGTCCCGGCGTTATGCCGGCGAGAATAAGCTGTTGTTGCCTTTCGGCAGGGGCACCGTTATCTCAACCGTCGTGACATCCGTGGCACACTCGGCCGCCCGGCCTATCGTCATCGTCACTGGCCACCAGGCGACGCAGGTGGAGGAGGCACTGGGTGGGCTGTCGCCTTTTCCCATCGCATTTGTGCATAATCCAGATTACCAGACCGGTGAGATGTTGTCGTCCATCAAAACCGGCATCCGGTACCTTTTACCAGGGTCTGCCACCGCTGTGATGGTCGTGTTAGGAGACCAACCGCTCATCCCACTGCATTTGATCGAGCGCCTGGCGGTTGCTTTTGAGCGAGGCTGCGGCGACCTGATCGCGCCACGTTTCGGCATTGACGGCCGGCGCGGTCACCCGGTCGTAATCGGCAGGCGCTGGTGGGACAATGTATTGGCATTGCCTGCTGGTGGCAACGTGCGTGACCTCCTAACTGCGAATCGCACCCGTCTCACGTGCCTGGTGGTTAGTCGAGATTATGCATTTGGTGACATCGATACGCCTGAGGCCTATCGCGAGGCGTTGACACGCACAACGGAATGATGCGGGACACATGATCACGCAAATGCTGTTCGATCAAGAGACGCTGGAGTTCCTTGAGCGTCCGCTGCTGATGCGCCTGGCAACACTGGGAGCAGATGGATATCCCCAGGTGACACCGGTGTGGTATTTGCAGCAACGTGGCAGGCTGTATGCCAGTACGGAGATTGAACGCATCAAGTACCGTAACATGCTGCGCGATCCAAAGGTGGGCGCCTCGATAGACGCCGACCATCCTTACCGGGGTGTATCGGTGAAAGGTATCGTTCGCCTGCAGGAGAGCGATATCCACGATCAAGTTCGGCAGATCGCGGCGCGATATGTACCCGCAAATGAACTCGATGCACTGGTGGCCTGGCTCTTCAAAGGTCCACGTGTGTTGATCGAGATCGTGCCTGTGAGTGTCGTTAAAATCGGCGCAGAGTGGCACGGCAGGGATTGAGGGTTTGAGCGGGTCGACTGCCTCCCTCACGTTATAGACAAGCGGCCATCAACCTTTACAGAATATAGGGTGCTGCCTCATAGAGCAGCAAATCCTCAGGTTCATCGACATCAAGGCTGAGAGAGGCTGAGTGGTACAGAATGGCGTGCACGCCTTTCTCATGGGCCAGGGCGGCATGGCGCGCGGCACTTTGGGGACCAAAGGCGAAGTCGATCACACCAGGTGGCCGCAGTAAGAGTGCGTTGGTGCCACTTTCATGCCGATCAGGTGCAATGACCACACAGGGCGCGCCGAGCTCGGGTGTTGCGCCTGCCAACTCGATCATGGTTTGAATATCTTCGGCTGCCGGCCATCCCAGATCGGCCGGAACGGCCAGTAAGGCGGGAGCGCCAGTAAATGCATCGCGGGCTTCGCGCAGCGCCTCATTCAGGCCTTCTCCACGCTCGCGAATGACGTGCGCACCCCATCCAATGGCCCAGCGATTGACCTCATCATCGCGCGTAATGACAACCACCTCACCGATGGCCTCAACCTGCTGCAAGGTCTGCAATGTGCGCCGAAGCGTGTCATGGATCAACCGCGCACGAGCTGTCTGGTCCAAAGCGCCGGCCAGACGCGTTTTGGCGCGTGATAATGCTTTCACTGGCACCAGGGCAATCATGCATCCAGTTTACAGCCGCCCAGTTTTTCTGGACGCAACTGGTCAGCGAACGAGATCACCTCACAGGCCAGTCGTGCGCGATCGTCGAGTGATTGCATGATCGTATTGGTGACGAGTACGCCCATACCCATGGCCTCGATTTGCGGGCGCAGGGCGGCGTCGCGCGAATCGAGAACAAAGCCATTGAGGAACTCGGCGTAATGGCGAGCCACTTCAACAGCACTTGCTTCGATGCCCAGCTCCTTCATTAACTTGGCGGCGGGGCCTTTGACTGCCTCGCCTCCCACAATAGGCGACACTGCAATAATCGGCGCTGTGGCGTTCAACAGCACATCGTGCACGCCACGCAGGGAGAGGATCGGGTCGATGCTCAAGTAGGGGTTGGAAGGGCAAATCACGATAGTATCGGCTGTCTCAAGGCGGCGCAGCATGGTGGGCGCAGGCTCCGCCTCGGAGGCGCCCTCAAATACCAGCGCCTGCACGACCGGTTGCCACTGGTACCGGACGAAATACTCCTGGAACGGCAATGGTCCACGATCGCTATCCACGAGGGTGTGCACGGGATCATCGCTCATTGGCAAAATGGTTGATGTCACCTTCAACCGCCTGGCCAGCTGGCGCGTCACCACGCTCAAAGGGATGCCTTCATCAATCCACTGTGTACGCAGCAGATGAGTGGCCAAGTCGCGGTCACCCAGATGAAACCAGGGCTCCATTCCGTAATTCTTCAGCATGTCGATAGCCTGCCACGTGTCACCATGCATGCCCCAGCCTGTGTCCGGGTTGGCCAGACCGGCCAGAGTGTACATTACGGTGTCCAGGTCCGGACTGATTTGCAGGCCATACAATGTGAAGTCGTCAGCCGTGTTGACGATGACAGTGAGCTGCTCTGCGTCTACCGCGCGTGACAAACCGGAGGCCAGTTTGGCTCCGCCGACCCCTCCTGCCAATGCAACTACGTTCATAACAACTTATTTTTACGCCAAAGGATGGGCTGCGCAAGTCCCTAGCCACTCAAGGTACGGACCCTGCAAAGTCGCTCGACAGGAAAAGCGAAACAGCCCTCATCGGATCAGGCTTGGGGTATGAACACACAGACCGAACCGTCTGAGGCCTAGGCGAGAGATAGCACAGAAAACCACGCTGTGGCGTACGGGGACGAAACCTTCCTGTTCGAGGAAGTTCTGCTGCGTCTGCAGCACGGGTCCGTTCGCCGGCTCCCCCACCATCCCGTAGTGGACCGTCCTACTGACCGGCCAGTCGAGAAACCACAGTGTCGGGTTGCAGGCGTAGGCGTAGTAGGAGCTGCGCTCGTCGCCGCTCAGTGTGCCCGTCTCACTACTGATCTCCCCCCTTGCGCCGGGCGGCGTAGGCATCACAATGCCGGTGGACCTCCGGCAGTAGGGCCTGCCCCCGTCCGATGGTCAGACCGAGTGCCGGGTTGTTCAGGCAGGCCATCACCTGCGCGAGGCGGCCCGTCTCCAACTGGCCGTTGTCCACGTGCAGTGTGACATCGCGACGATAATGACACTCGCACTCAATCGCCCAATGTAACTGTCCGGACACTGGACGCTGGATAGTTGATGGCGCCTGTCCAGGTGAACACGTGAGGGATTATCAAGAGGCGCCAGAGAGACTGTACGATCATAACCGCACGACAATGTTGAATTCACTTTATGCCTTATTGAACGGCGTATCGGATCACGGTGTGGTCTGGACGGCTGACATCAGTTATTGGATTTCGGGCCAGCAACAGGCTGGGACAGCCAACCCCAGCTGGAGCACAGAAGAAGGCTATCTACGCCTTTGTCAAGACCTTGGAACTCTACCCTACTACTGGTACCAGAAATTCTGGCTTGGCCGTCCGCTGTACGACGATGCCATCCATGAAGACATCTTGGTTGCTGGCAACACGACCTTTCACACGTGGCATACATCCCTTGGCGACTTACGCGAAGAGCAAACATATCTACCACAAAGTTGCTCTACTGCCATCACGCGCTATCCTATTCAAACTCTGGATGACCTGCGCACATTCCTGTTTCTGCTGCACCACCGCCGCCTGGTTCCTGACTGTCTGGACGACTATTCGATCCGGCGCAGTCTGTGGGAACGTTATGACGGCTTACCCTCCGTCGCTCTCCCGCGTAGTCCGCTTACCGCTCTCCTATATGAGTGGGCAGGGGTGAGTAATGGCGTATACCTGCTGGCCGACTTCCCAGAGGCGATGCAGGAGGCACTTGACTTGATGGAGGAGCAGGAGGCGCCGGTCCTGGCAGCGGTGTGTGCAGAAGCTCCGCCTCTAATCCATTTTGCCGACAACCTCTCCAGCAGCAATCTTGGCGGCCTGTACGACGCATATATGGCAGGGCCGCATCGGAGGCGTCTGGAGCGCCTGCATGCCGCTGGCGTTCGCGTTGCCGTACACCTGGATGGTACCGTGCGGGGACTGCTGCCAAAGCTGGCAGCCTCAGGATTTGATGCGGTGGAAGCCTTAACGCCTCAACCAGCCGGAGACTTGCCCGTAGAATCCATGCGCGATGTGGCACGCGATTGCCACTTGATCCTGTGGGGTGGTGTGCCGGGCGTCCTGTTCGCACCACCTTATACCTGGGGCGATATGCAGGCGCATGTCCGGCGGGTGTTGCGTGCCTGGCAGGGCACCCCGTTTATCCTGGGTGTGGCAGACCAGGTCCCACCCGACGGTAATATTGACTTCTGCCGTCGCATAGCCAGGTTGATTGAGCAAGAACAGGCAGGCTAAATCTTCTCGCAAACCATGCGTTGCATACATCAGGAATGACTTGAGGTTGAACCATGACAGTTGACGAACTTGACATTCGATCGGAGCTCCCGGTTAAGGCCATTGCTTACGCCGGTAAGGTATCTCGCGAAGCAGCCATTCAGGTCAAAGTGGTTCAAGTTACCACTTTGCCTCCCTCTGGAATGCCAGCAGTCCTACAACCTCGTTCTGCCGAAATAGTAATTTATGTCCGTCAGGGGCTGGATCTCAAATCGCCTGTTCTGGAGCGAGCAGTGGTGCACGAGCTTACACGCAGCCGCTTACTTTATGCGCGCGGTTACGGCCTGCTGGAGCCAACAGACAGTATCAACGAGAGTGAAAAGCAGTCCCTTATCGTTCTGGGCACCATGGTGGACGATATCATCATCAATACCATAATGCAGCAGGAGGGATACGCTCCGTATGATGCCATCTATATGGAGGAAATGGCGCGCGAGGTGCGTTCTGCCAATGCAGGCAAGGATCACTACGCGCAATTCTCTTTCGACCCGCTGTTCAAAATGCGCTTTATGATTTTCCGGTATATCCTGGCCTGGGGTACGCAACAGTACCTCATCGTCACTCCGCACGAATCCCGGCGCATCACGCGCTTTCTACAAACATTCGCCAAAACCTATTCAGAGACCTGGCAGGCAGCATTGCGCGTCCAGAACCTGTTCACGACGCACGACGCCTTCACCGCACAGGGACACAAACAAATCGTCGAAGGCATACTGGCCGACTGGAATCTTGCCAGAGCAGCTACCTGGGTCAACTATGTCAATCCATCCTTAACTGCCAAGCCACCTGACGCCCACGACAAGGGGTAGGAATTACACAGGTTGCCATCAGGTTGTCCTAACCTGCAAGTGTTATGCATGGACTGATGAGGCCTTATAGCGACACGTCCTATAGCAGGGAGGACGGGACGGGATATAGCGAGTTTGAGGAGGAAATCAAACCACCTGTTCAAAAGCGCCTTATACAGATTACCATTGCTGCTCTCGTGCTCATTGCCATCGTTTCGGTCATCATCGCTAAAGTGATGAGTGATCAAAGTCAGACTGCCTCCCAAGAGGCGAAGAAGGCTATCGCCATGCAGAATACGGCTGAGGCACAGGTCACCTCGCTGGCTGCACAGGTGGATAGCCTGACGGCAACCTTGCAGGCACCTCAGCAGGCATTTCAACCGCCGCGACGTTCCTTTTTTACCTCGCCCGGCGAGATCTCCGGCACCCTGCAACGACGGCAATTCGGACGTGACATCGCTGAACAAACACGCTCACGAATGTTAGCCTATGCAGCACTCACCGCGCTGTCCACGGACCCCGAAGCCGGCATCCTGATTGCTTTGGCGGCCAACCAGGCTTATCACACCGCGGAAGCTGAGGACGCGTTGCGGCGCGCTTTGACTGCATCGCAAGTCAGGCTGATGTTGTCAGTACCGGACGCTCAGATCAAAACTGCCGCGTTTTCGCCTAACGGCGAATGGATTGTCACTACCGACTCGTCCGGCACGACGCGCGTGTGGAATGCCTCAAACGGCACCCTGGCCTTCCCGATACACCAGGCAGGCCAGGCATTTTCAGCACAGTTTTCTCCGGATGGCCGTTATATCCTGACTCTTTCGTCGAATCAGACCGCGGTCTTGTGGCGTGCCGATACCGGCGCCCCTGTCGCTGTTTTCTCTGGACAAGGTGCAGACCTCACAGTGGCGCGCTTCTCATCGCTGGGTGATCGTTTGGTAACAGGCGATGCCAGCGGTGCGCTGCGTATCTGGTACACCAACGGCATTTCCAACTCCATAATCTTGACGAGTACCCTGGGCCGCATCAATCAGGTGGAGTGGTCTACCGACGATCAGCGCATCCTGGCGACAAGTGACCGGGGACTAACCGTATGGGATGGGCAATCAGCGAAGCCGCTCTTTACCGTGATGAACCCGATAACCCAAAATGCGTGGATGAATGCCCAATTCTATCCTGATGGCACCCAACTGGTGGCTTCATTCTCAGACGAGGTGCGTATTCTAAATGCTGCCACCGGACAGGTCATCCGCACGGTCCCTGGCGTGTCAGCCAGAAACGTCCAGTTCTCATCCAGTGGCGGCCAGCTCCTGACGGGTGACATATTGTGGGACGTAAAAACCTGGCAGGTTATCGGACGCCTGCCCAACGAAGCCAGCTTTATCCCCCGATTTTCACCGAATGGCCGGTATCTGGTGAGTCACGACGATCGGGATGCATTGACAGTGTGGAATGCACGCTCCACTACATGGCCTCTGCCCGTGGCTGCAGCGCTCAAAGACACTGCCGATGCCTTAGCGGTGTACTTCTCTCCATATGGTCAAATGGCAATATCCATAGACCGGGACGGTGCAGCGCGTGTGTGGGCCGTACAATCCAACACAAACCTCCCCTCTGATTACCAGGACCTGCTAACCCTGGCTCGGTCACGCGTCACGCGCCAGCTCACCTGCCAGGAACGACAAAACTACCTTAACGACACCACACCTTGCGCGACAGCCACTCCGTAACCATCTTCCGCGCTCCGGGTGCCTTCCCCGTGCATATTCCTTCGTGGCCGCAAAAGCGTTTAATGCGCTAAAATACACACGCGAGTTGATTTGCCCCCGTAGTTCAACTGGATAGAACACCGCCGTCCTAAGGCGGGTGTTGTGGGTTCAAGTCCTGCCGGGGGTACTATCTTTCGTCTTTCGCGCCTCACCCCAATTTGAATGTTCTGACTTCGAACGGGTGGATCGTGAACTCCAGGACGCCATTCAAAAAGGTCACATTGTCGGCGCCATCCCGTGCCACTCGACTATCCACTTCTTCGATCATGTTGCACTCGCTTGCGGTATGTACCACAGCCGGTACCTGGACACGCACACGTCCTCGTCCACCATGCGGTTCATACAGGCGCAGGATCCAGCCACGGCTGTCTTCAGCCGGCTTCAGGGTCTCCAGAATGGCCGGTCCTTCAACTGCGAAGAAAGACTGTTCTGCCGGCAGTTCGCCTCCCTGAGCCGTCTCCGACGCGGGCAGGGCAATACAGGTTATGGGAACGTTCAGCTCGTAGGCACGCCGCACTGTCTCTGCTGTCCGCCAGTCACCGGTATGAGGCAGTATGGCGTAGGTGAACTCGTGCTGACCACGATCAGCATCCGGATCCGGCCACTGGGCGCCACGCAATAAAGTCAGGCGCAGGACGTGACCCAGAACGTCGTAACCATATTTGCTATCGTTCAACAGGCTGACACCCCCATCCGCTTCGGATAGATCAGCCCAGCGATGGGCACACACCTCGAATTTTTCCTTTTCCCATGATGTATTACGGTGGGTGGGTCGTTCGACAGCGCCAAACTGTATTTCAAACGTCGCCCTCGACGAGAGCACCTCGACCGGAAAGGCAACCTTCAGCATCACCTGCCGTGCCTGCCAGTCGGCACGGGTGACAAAATCGATGCGCGGCATCTGGTCATAGACGATCATATCCTGCTCAATGCGGCTGTCTCGATACCTGCGTGTGATCCGCACCACAGCGCGCACGGGCCCTTGCTCGACGACGGTCACTTGACTGCCTGGCTCCCATTCGTATTCGCGCCGGTCGAAGGTCGCGTGCACGTTCCACGCTGCTTCCGGTTCAGGCCCATCCTGGAACAACTGCAACCTGTTGGCGCGCGAGCCGTGTGGTACAACCTCGCGTTCATAGCGCTTGTCGTATAGCCGGGTGATCGCGCCATCTTCGTCGAGTTCGATCAGGAAGAAGGAATTCTCAACCTGTCGCTCCGTCACCCTCAACGCATTGCCGCTCAAGGTTGTGGTGGATGCGGGTGAGAGTCTGGGGCGTACGTGCAGCGTGGTGTACCCCAGCGCCGGCACGTCCTCAGGCACGAATACGATGGCAGACTGGCCGTTCTGATGATCCACCGCTTGCGCCGGTACACAGCGACCATTGGCCTGCACCAGTTCAATGGCAGCTTGCGTATCGGGGATGTTTGCCGTCACGACATCGTTGCGCGACCAGGACAGGCTGTTAAAGGCGACCAGTGTCGTGCCATCCGGCGCACCTGGGGCACGCTTGATACCCGAGCTCAAAGCCTTGAGCGCCCTATCTCGCACATCGCGTGCCTTGGCATCAATGCGCGCATGATCGGCCAGTGCCTCGTGATACACCTCGCCGATCGAACTGCCCGGCAGGATATCGTGAAACTGCAGCAGCAGCAGCGTTTCCCAAAGTGGACGCAGGGGGCTTACGTCGATTGGCGTCCCGTGCAGGTTCGCCAGGCTACCAAAGACTTCCGTCTCGCGCAAAAGCAACTCATTCTTGCGATTGGCGCGCTTGATGGCGCTCTGCGTGGTATACGTGCCGCGGTGTGTTTCCAGGTATAGCTCCCCTGACCACACCGGTAGTTCGGGATTGGCTGCGTGAACGTCGTCAAAATAACGCTCCTCCAGTCCCTGGCGGCTGGTTGCGACCCCTGGAAAATGGGCTGCGCGGAAGGCAAATTCCAGCATAGCCTCTGTGGGGCCACCTCCACCGTCACCATATCCGAACGGAAAAAGCGTTTCGGGATAGAGTGCTTTTTGATTGAAGTTGTCCCACGCGATGTTCAGCTCCTCGGGGTTTGGCCAGCCGTTATACATGCTTTTCAAGCGTGGGATGTGGGCCAGCATGCGTGTGCCATCCACTCCTTCCCACCAAAACAGATGCGCCGGGAATGGATTGCGCGCCTGCCAGTGCAGTTTATTGGTATAAAAGTTCTCCAGCCCACAGCCTTTTAGGATTTGTGGCATCGACGCCGGGTAGCCGAATACGTCGGGCAGCCAGCAGGTTTTGGGTCGCACGCCAAATTCCTCGCGGAAAAGCTGCATTCCCAGCAGGAACTGCCGGATGAGTGCTTCTCCCGACGGTATGTTGCAGTCAGATTCGACCCACATACCGCTGGTGCATTCCCATCGCCCGGCCTGCACCCAGTGCTTGATCTCTTTATAAACCGCGGGGAAGTGTTGGCGGGTGTAGGCGTAGAGTTGCGGCTGGCTGCATGTAAAGTGGAAGTCGGGGTAGCGTTCCAGTAATCGGCACACGGTGGCAAAGGTACGCCCGCACTTGCGCACCGTCTCGCGTAATGGCCATAGCCACGCTGTGTCGATATGCGAGTGCCCGGTGAGGAAAATGCGTCCACCTTCGGGGTCTGGGGCGATGGCATTCACCTGCTCGCGCAGCAGGGTTAGTGCGCGAGCTGCGTCCTGCCGGAACGACTCATCCGGTGCCGTCAGGTCAATCGCCAGGAGCGCATCTTCAAGCGCGGCGTGCAGCCGCAAGCGGCGACGCTCATCACGCGCCTGTTTGCTCGCGTCCCAGGTGAACCAAAGATCGTAGTAAAGTGCCTCGATATCAGTGTCGACCTGGATGAATGCGACCTCGCGCAGTCGGGCTGTGTCCTTAAGTCGCTCCGGACGTGAGAGCGCCTGCCCTACGCACATGAATTCGGCTTCCAGGTCCACCGGTTCAGCCGTAGCAGCCAGGGCATCCGTAACGAGGACACGCGGATGGTTGGCATCAATGCCAGCATAGGGGCGGTCATTGACAGAGAGTAAACCTTCCAGCCCTTCTTCGTCGAAATACAGATACAGGAGTTGGCCGGAGTGGCTGGGTATACGCCTGGTAATAGTCGGAACCACAACCTGCGCACGAATGAAGAGCGTCTTCGCCGCTGGCCAGATGGTCTCTCCCATAATGGCGCTCCAGTCCGTGTCATAGTGATACAGTCCAGGCGCCAAGTAATCAGCTGTGCGTGCCTGCCAGAGTCCAATCGGCCAGCTTTGCTGGATGGCACGCCGGTGGATTTGCTCGATCTTGGTACGAATGATGCGCTCGTCCATGGATTTATCCTTTTGTGGTTTATGACCGGTTAAGCGTTACCCGGTGGAGCTATTTCCGCGAGCTGTAAGCTTGCGTGTGAGATAGCTGATTTGCCTGTTTCGAGTGGAGGCATCTGTACTCCGATCATACCCGATAGCGGGCTTCGCAGATTTGTAGGGATTACGCCAGAATAGGTTGCTTGACAAGGTTTATACATATCTCTATCACGCTGTTTCGGTACGTCCGCAGAGTGTTGCGTTACGCCAGTTAATTCGCGGTGCAGGTCATTGTGCCTGGTGCGCTGATGCCACCACCAACCTGTAACCAGCTCCAAACGGTCCGCCCTGACAAACCCCTGGCTATATCTCATTTTCTCATCAGTGCCGCAGTTAGTGGATGTGACCTGTGTGCAGGCGGTGCGTAAATTACAATCATCCAATGCGGAGTCACTCTCTTGCCCGGCTTGTGCTTCATAAGCCACTATCGCTACTCATCATCGTGTCCTTCCTCAGCTTATGGCTTTCAGGATGTGGCAGTCTGGTATCCGTCGTCACGGCGACGCTTGAGCCGGCCGCACAATCGAGCGGCACGCCATTTGCTCAGAACACAGACTCGACGCGTGCGCTGCGCCCATCGCGAACTCCAAAAGTGCCACGCTCCAATCAGGTACGCGTCACCCATACACCTCGAGTCACCCACGAATCCGCCGGAACGCCAGGTGGCACCAGCCTGGCTGGCACCGTGCTTCCAGCCACCATCGACGGCTTCCGTGTGGTAACGCCGGGTGATCTGCCGCCCGAGGCACAGCACACCCTGGATCTGATTGACCAGGGTGGGCCTTTCCCATACCGGCAGGATGGTGTGGTTTTTCAGAATCGCGAGGGTGTCCTGCCTCATAAACCTGGTGGTTATTACCACGAGTACACCGTCGTCACGCCAGGCTCGCGCGACCGTGGCGCACGCCGAATCATCACCGGCTCAAATAGCGAGATCTACTATACCGAAGACCATTACGTCACTTTTGTGCGAGTGGTTCAGCCATGACCTATTTCCAGGCTTTATTGGCAGCAAGTCAGCCCGGACTGCACGAACTCACGATTCGTGCAGCGTGCGGTGAACTGTGCTGTGAGGCTGAACAGGCGGGCTGGCAGTGCTTCTGCGTTGATGGATCGACTGTGCACGACAAGGCGAGCTTCCTGTCAACTTTCGCTGCTGCGCTCCACTTTCCCAGCTATTTCGGCCACAACTGGGATGCCTTCGAAGAATGTCTGAACGACATGCTAGCAGAAAACCAGCAGGATTCCAGAGGGATCGTGATTCTATTTGATGGAGCGAGCGCGTTCGCGCACAATCACCCCGCTGACTGGGCTACGGCAAGCAGCATTTTATATACCGCCGCGGCGACCTGGGCTAAACATGGCAAAACCATACTCATTTTGGAACGCGGGGTGCCTTTACAGGAACGCATCGAGGCTTTCCCCGTGTCGTTGGGTTGGCGCACGGCAGGCCAGAGCTGGGTGAGGGTGACTTATAACACGCGCGTTGTCGCGTACGAGGAAGATAAGGACCGCTGGCTTGTGGTGCTGGTGGATATCGCAGACGCGGGTTCGCTTTCTACAGTGCCCGCGGAGACACGTCTCTTGATCGAGCGACTGGCTGGGAAGTGGGCTTACGTACCCGACGAGGCGCGCGCCGGCACAACGTTGCCGCTCAAGTACGCCACCCTGACCGGTACGCAATGGTTTTTCTATACGCATGATCCACGGCTGGAGCATTGATCGGCATACATTCACGTTGTTCAGTACCTGGAATGGATCCGGCTGTACATATGATTCAAAAAAGTTATAAGGCATTGCGGTATTACCAGTTCAGCTCGTTGCAGGATGATGGCCTCCTGCATGGTGTGTTCACTCGCCTGGGTGGTGTGAGTGAGGGCATCTATAGCTCCCTGAACCTCAGCCGCAGCACCGGCGACGCACTGGGGCCCGTGCGAGAGAACCGCCGCCGTATGTTTGAGGCGTTGGGACTGCTACCGGAGCAATCGCTCACCTCCTGGCTGGTTCACTCGAATACCGTGCGTGTGGTAAGCAAGGCCGATCTGGGCCAGGATGATGTGCATGCTGATGCGATGATTACGAACACGCGTAGTTTGGCGCTCACCTTGCGCTTTGCCGATTGTTTGCCGGTACTGTTCTATGACCCGCAACGTGGAGTAGCTGGTATCGCACATGCCGGCTGGGTGGGCATCACTTCGGGGGTGCTGCCTGCCACCGTGCAGGCCATGCAAAAGGCGTTCGGATGCCAACCAGTTGACATTCGCGCCTGCATCGGCCCCTCCATTGGTCCCGACAGGTTCGAGGTGGGTCCGGACGTTGCAGCTCGCATCCAGGCCGCCGTGCCTGACCCAACCATCATTTATCCACACATCTCCGCGAGCGATCACGAACCTGCAACACATAGTGTGGACGGCTCGATGCAAACTCCGGATCCTTTCGCGAAGACACGTGAGGATGCGCGCATCAAACCCCACGTGGACTTGTGGCGTGCTGCAGAGTCGCAGTTGCGTACGGCAGGCGTATATCAGATCGAAAGTGCACAGATGTGCACGGCCAGCAATACGGCCGAATGGTTCTCTCACCGGGCAGAGAAGGGCAGGACGGGTCGCTTTGGCGCCGCCATCATGTTGAGCTAAGAACCTATACCGATAGGTGCCCAGATGTCTGACTTCTCGGAGAAGTCAGACATCTACTGGGATAGGCTCTAAGCAGCCAGTTTGGCTTTCTCCAGGCATAGCCGGGATGATCGGTCGACGCCATCAGCCCCCACCCTGCTCCCAACTCTTGCACCAGCACATCCTCACATCTATCGCCTCTCGTCAAGCAGTTTTAGGTGAGTAGGACGGTCTTCGATCGTTTTATGTCTGGTGATGTGACGGGCGATCAGGTTGCCCAGTCTCTGCATGGGCAAATGAATCTGCGTTCCCATTGCGGAGCGTTGCGTCCGGCGCTCCGCGTCACGCAGTCGCTCTTCGTATAACACGCGCGAAAGGGCGGCAAACTCATAAAGATTCATCGCAGCCTCCTGTAATGCTGAACACTTGTTCTATATGCTTGATGAGCATTGTAGGAGGGCATCCTGACACCCCTATGTCAGGATCTCGAACATCTGTTCTATTCTGTTGCAGACCGCGCCGTCGTGCTGCCAGGAAGTGGGAATCACCCGCCGGGCGGTCACAGTAGCCCGTTCAAGTCCTGGGCCACTACACAGCGCCAAGGATCATGGCCAGCAGAGCCATGCGTATAAACACACCATTGCGCGCCTGGCGAAAGTAAGCTGCATTGGCCAGTGTATCGACATCAGTGCTGATTTCGTCCACACGCGGCAGCGGGTGCATGATGGCGATGCCCGGCTTGGCGTCCTTAAGGACCTGCGCCGTGATGACGTAAACCCCTTTGTACTTCATGTAGTCCTCAGGTGTGGCGAAGCGTTCCTGCTGGATGCGTGTAATGTAGGCAACGTCCGCTGTCTTGAACGCCGGAACCATATCGGTGGCCTGGTTCACGGTGGCGCCGCGTTCCCGGACGAAGTCCACGATGTCCTGGGGCATGGCCAGCTCCGGGGGTGCAACAAAGCTAAACTCCACCTTCCAGTGCGAGAGGGCCCGGGAAAGCGAATGCACTGTGCGGCCGTTCTTCAGGTCGCCCACCATAGCCACGTGCAGACCGTCCAAAGGACGCAGACCGCCGCGGGAGGCGCCTGGGGACCCAGCGGCTCCTTCACGCTGGATGGTATAGAGGTCCAGCAGAGCCTGAGAGGGATGCTCGCCGGTGCCGTCTCCGGCGTTGATCACTGGCACCGCAGCCGCATCCGCCAGGGCACGCGCCGAGCCGCTGGCCGGGTGCCTCTGCACCAGCACGTCGGCGTACGATTCCAGCATGCGGCCTGTGTCGTAAATCGTTTCACCCTTGGCCGCACTGGAGGAGGTTTTCGCCTCAGCCACGCTGAGCACCCGCCCACCCAGACGGTTCATCGCGCTCTCGAACGACAGGCGCGTGCGGGTACTCGGTTCGTAGAAAATCGTAGCCAGGAGGTAATCGCGCAATAACTGAGCCACACTGTGGCGCTCGCCGCGTGCCAGGCGCTGCTCAAATTCGGCAGCCTGCACCAAAATGGACTCGATCTCGTCCTTGGTGAGATCATCAATACTGATGAGGTCTCGGTTATATAGTGTATTCATATATACGGTTTATCGTTCCTCCCTGACCTGCGACAGGCAGTAAAAAGGCCTTTGGATACCCAAAGGCCTTTCAATGACCACGGTGAAAAACAGATTAACCCTGTCACTGGCAAGATTAACCCGGTACACCAGCGCCACATGATGGACCATCCGGTAGCGATACCGGTTGGACATCGTGTCAACGAGTTCAGGCGCTACCGCTGTTTGAGCTGCTTCAACAGCTCTACAAACTCATCATATTCGTCTTCGTCCAGGTGTACCGTGACGATCCCGAAATCGATGTCAAAAAACGTTTCGTCTTCATCATGGAACTGGATGATGGCGAAGTTCTCCGTCTCAGCGAGCACATTTTCTGGGCTGTTGTTATCGTCTGACATGCTTGCTCCTTAACATTAGTCTGCAGACATGAGTTCCGGGCGTTACGGTCACAGCGATTCTACATCGCGATGGTGATTTCAGCCCCGCGCGGCGACGCGTCCAGTATCCAATATCGGGATCGCAGACCAGCCTGCTTAAATGCGTCCAGCATCGCGCGGCCAATCGCGTCGTGGTGAGTGCGAGCATAAGCCAGCATGCCAGGCCCTGCGCCGCTCAGGCTGACGGCAGTCGCCCCATGGTGCAGCGCTGCCTGCCGGGCATCCGAGGCACCAGGGATAAGCGGAATGCGATGTGGTTCGTGGAGGTGATCTGCCATCGCCTGCGCCAGGAGCTCATAATCACCATTGCGCAATGCCTCGGCAACCAGCATGGCGCGTCCAATATTAAATACAGCGTCACTACGTGCGATGGTCTTCGGAAGCCGGGCGCGCGCCTCGCTGGTAGGGAAATTGAATTCTGGCACGCACACAACCACCTTTAATGGCGGTAATGCCACCCGTTCAGAAACGACCGTTTTACCATCGAATGAGATGAGCATAAGTCCACCCGTCAGGGCTGGCCCCACGTTGTCGCCATGCCCTTCCAGGGCGGTTGCGCGCAACAGGACGGTTTTAGGATCTACATATCCCAGCCGCAATCCATGTGCAAAAATTAGCCCCGCCAGCACGGCTGTAGAGCTGGACCCCAGGCCACTGGTGCAAGGGATGTCATTGTGACATACGATGCGGAACGATTTTTGACTCACCCCGCTGGATTCGGCAGCAGGCAGGTGTCCTGCTTCGCCCAGCACATGATGTGGCACATTTGAGGCTGCACTGCTAGCACCCTGCAGGTCCAGGTAACCAATTTCGTCAAGCATGGTTCGGGCAACCAGATTCGTGCGGTCTTTGGGTAAGGAAGACGCGCCCTCACCATACGATTCGACGCAGACGCACTCATTGCCTGGTTCGTGATGCAGTTCGAACCGGTTCCACAGGTCCAGGGCCAACCCCATGCAATCGAACCCAGGACCTAGATTCGCGCTCGTGGCGGGAATTCGCGCACTAATCATTCTGCAATCTCTGTTCTCCAATCTCCAGGCTCTAGTTTCCAATTTCGCTCAGGAGTGCATCAAGCTTTGGCTCAATGACCCGAGGGGCCGTAAAGAGGCGCATGGCCGCATCAGGGTCTTTCAATCCATGACCGGTGAGCACACATACGACGCGTTTCCCCTGCAGGTCCAACCAACCTTCCTTCAAGCCTTTCACCAGACCTGCCAGGCCTGCTGCTGAAGAAGGCTCGCAAAAAACACCTTCGCGCCGAGCCACCATCTGATAGGCGGCCATAATCTCTTCGTCGCTCACCGCGCAAATATGTCCTTCCGACTCTTCCAGCGCCACCGTAGCCTCATGCCAGCGAGCAGGATTCCCAATGCGAATGGCCGTAGCCACGGTCTCAGGATGTTCCACGATATGTCCGAGCACAATCGGGGCAGCACCGGCTGCCTGCGCACCCAGCAGATGCGGCCTGGATTCAATGTTGTGGTCGGTAAAGTATTCAGTGAACCCCATCCAGTAGGCGGTGATGTTGCCGGCATTGCCTACCGGCAGGCACATCCAGTCGGGTGCACAGCCCAGTACGTCACAGATCTCGAAGGCTGCCGTCTTTTGCCCCTGCAGGCGTGCTGGGTTGACCGAGTTGACCAGCGCAATGGGTGCGCTTAATGAAACCTCGCGCACCATACGCAATCCGTCGTCGAACGAGCCTTGGACGGAAATCACCTGCGCACCATAGCTCAGCGCGCCAGCCAGTTTACCGGCGGCAATCTTCCCCTCCGGCACCAGCACCACACATTTCAAGCCCGCGCGTGCGGCGTATGCGGCCGCTGACGCGGCGGTGTTGCCTGTGCTGGCACAGATCACTGCCTGGGCACCGTCGGACACAGCCTGCGTAATGGCAGTCGTCATGCCGCGATCCTTAAAGGATCCCGTGGGGTTCAACCCTTCATACTTCAGATAGAGTTCGAATCCGCCACCCAATGCATCCACCAGGGCATGGGCGGGGATGAGCGGCGTATTGCCTTCCAACAGGGTCACGGGCGGCACAGCGGATGTGATTCTCAGGCGTTCGCGATAGGCTGCAATCACACCCTGCCAGGGCACAGTTCGCATTGCATGGCTCGACATAGCACCGGATTGTAATAGAGGACCCGGGACACATTATTTGGCCACCTCAGCATGGCGATCACCCAGGCACACACCATTGGGTTGTGTACAATTGCGCGCAGTAGTGATCCTCCTTGGCGTGAAGGTAAGTTGAGGTGCCATGACTCTATCAGACTACACACTTCTCATTGTCCGCGTCGTGCTGGGTGTGACCTTCGCAATTCACGGTGGACAAAAGCTCTTCGGCTGGTTCGGCGGACAGGGAATTGTTACCTTTGCCCAGGGGATGAGCCGATTTGGCGTTGCCCACCCGCTAGCACTGGGTTGGATGGCGGCCTTGAGCGAGTTTGTCGGTGGTCTGCTGGTGTTGATCGGCTTGCTCACACCGTTCGCGGCAGCACTCATCATAAGCACCATGTTCGTGGCGATCGTCCATGTCCACTTTCAAAAAGGTTTCCTCAGTACCAAAGGCGGATGGGAATATAACCTGAGCCTGACTGCCCTGGCATTGGTACTGGTGTTGCAGGGTGCCGGGGTTCTTTCGGTGGACAAACTGCTCGGTATCGCGATGCCCCTCAACCTCTTCCCGTTCTGGACGTTGGTCGTGTTGGTGCTCGTCGCCCTGGGGGGTTTGGCAACGATCGAGCTCTCGCGTCGGATGGCTGGGGAAACGCACAAATAGTACATGGCTGTAGCCAGGATGCGACCCTCATTCTGCATGGCTTCTTCCTGAATTGGCCAGACCGGGATAGGTGGTTCTTACTCCTTCGTCCAGAGATCTCTGGTAAATGGCATTCCGGTCGAGGTTGGCCATGTAATCAAGGCAATTGGGGAAGTGGTTACTTTCATAATAGAAGATAACAGTTCGCTCGCTCATTTTGCAACACTGGGGATCACCAGGCACAACGGGGCAAGACTCAAAAGGCCTGGCTCCTGCATGGGTATACAGTGCTTCATAGCCGCAAAAAGATATGGAAACGCCGGGAAGCGAGTATAGGCATCCTCGTGTTCGCGCGATTATGACGATGCCTCCTCATGCTAGAATATATGTTCTAGATTCATGTGAAGTGGGCGGATAGAATCAGTGCACCGACCTATTTCGAGTGGGAGAACCAGTAATGGCTGAGGCAATAACAGGGTCTTCAATCAAAACCGCGGCCGCCTATGGAGCCGAGCAAATCCAGGTCATGGAGGGCATTGAGCACATCCGCCGGCGCCCTGGCATGTATGTTGGCGGCAAAGACAGTAAGGCCATGCATCACCTCATATACGAGGTGATGGATAACTCGATTGACGAGGTACTGGCCGGCGTGTGCGATCGCATCGAGATCACCATTCATGCCGATGAAAGTGTGACCGTTCGTGATAATGGGCGCGGTATCCCGGTGGATTTACATCCTACCTTTCGCAACAAGCAGGGCGAGCATGTCAGCACCCTGGAAGTGGTGATGACCAACCTGAATGCCGGTGGCAAGTTTGGCACAGGCGCATACACCGTTTCCGGAGGCTTGCACGGTGTCGGGGTAAAAGCCGTTAATGCCCTGTCGTCGTGGTGTGAGGTGGAGGTACGTCGTGACGGCAAGATCTACCATCAGGCATACAAAGAGGGGAAGCCGACCACCCCCGTTCAGACAGCGGGAAAGACCAAACCCAACGACACCGGCACCACCACTACGTTTCTGCGCGACACTACCATCTTCACGGAGGATAACAGCTACAAGTACGATATGCTGGTTCAGCGCTTCCGTGAGATGGCCTTCATTGCCCGCGGTGTGACCATCGTCTTTAAGGATGAACGCGATGAAGCCAATGGGGGTGGTCACGAGATCACCTTCTATTTCGAAGATGGCATCAGCACATTTGTACGCTACCTGAACCGCAACAAGGAGCCGCTCCATTCCGTCATCTCTGCCGATAAGAAGGTGGGCAGCATTGATGTGGAGGTGGCGCTGCAATACACCGACGCCACCGCCTCCAGCGAGTTTTACTTCGCCAACACGATCAACACCCCCGACGGCGGCACACACCAGACCGGCTTCCGCAGCGCCTTAACGCGCAGCTTAAACGACTATGCGCGCAAGGCGAACATCTTGAAGGAGAAGGACGGCAACCTGGACAGTAAGGACACACTGGAAGGGTTGACTGCCATCGTCAGCATCAAGCACCCCGAACCGCAGTTCGAATCACAGACGAAAGTGAAGTTGATGAACACCGACGCCAAGACGGCCGTGGATCAGGTGGTGCGCGAGGCTGTATCACAATTCCTGGAGGAGAATCCGCGCGAGGCCAGGCAGATCGTCGAGAAGTGTCTCATCTCGCAGCGCGCACGCGAAGCCGCCAAGGCGGCAGGCGAACTGGTGCGCCGCAAGAGCGCGCTGGAGAGCGGCACGCTACCGGGCAAGCTGGCTGACTGCTCTGAGCGCGATCCATCCAAATGCGAGCTATTCATCGTAGAAGGTGACTCCGCAGGGGGCTCCGCCAAGCAGGGTCGTGATCGGCATTTCCAGGCTATTCTTCCATTGCGCGGCAAGATCATGAATACCGAGCGCGCTCGCCTGGATAAAATCCTCTCTTCGGAAGAAGTGAAGGCGCTCATCTCCGCGTTGGGCACAGGCGTGGGTGACCAGTTTACGCTGGAGAACCGCCGCTACGACCGCTGTGTGATCATGACGGACGCCGATGTGGATGGATCACATATCCGGACGCTCCTGCTCACATTCTTCTTCCGCTACATGCAACGGCTCATTGAAGAGGGGCACTTGTATATAGCCCAACCGCCACTGTACCGGATCGAAGCAAAGAAGATCAAAGAAGTGCGCTATGCCTACACTGATCCCGAGCGTGACACATTCCTGACAGAGCTAAAAGGTAAAGGGCTGGACACGACAGACACCAAGCAAGTGGTGGTGAATCGCTATAAAGGCCTGGGCGAGATGAACCCCGAACAATTATGGGAGACCACCATGGACCCCCAGAAACGTACCATGCTGAAGGTAACGGTGGATGACGCGGCAGAAGCAGATCGCACCTTCGATATGCTCATGGGGAACGCCGTCCCTCCGCGCCGTAAATTCATCACTACTCACGCCAGAGATGTTCGGAACCTGGATGTTTAGGTTTAGTAGCCCACCTGTTCTAGACCACCATGTTTGGCTTGATAGAGTTTAGGATGCACCAACTTGGTTCGCCTGGTATCCTGCTTTGGCAACGATATCGTCCGGCTGTTGAGGAACGGTGTCGTATCGGTTCGATGTGCGATGTCATAATTGTTCAGAGCCATGTATAACGGCCGTACCGTGTAGTCATAGGTCAGGCTGTTTGCTTGCTCGTGCACATTCTGGGTGGGCGGGTTGCGCCATATCGTATCGATAAACGCATCGCCAGCCTGGGCCGCATAAGTTGATAGCTGTGCCAGGCTGGGACTCTCGTCCCAATTGAATGCCGGTTGTGGGCAACTGCCGTGGATCCGCTGCAGAAAGCCGGCCTCCGTACGTAGGATGTGGCTGAAGGTTTCACGAATTGACCTTATACGCCCGGAATACCGGTTGTCAGCAAGCTTTCATCGAGATTCGCGCAGTCGATCAGTAGCCGCTGATTTGCCCACTGGTTATAGCAAACAAATTCGATCAGCGTCGGTTTTGGTTCTGTATCAATGCTTAAAATTTATCAAGGGCAGCCGGCTCACTACTGCATGCGGATCGCGACAGTTCACGTCGGGCAGGGTAGGACATCGTATGAGACCACGCAGTCATGCCGAGCCGTGCGCTTTTACTCAATCATGCATAACCGTTATTGACTGGTGCTTTTACAGATCTTCCAGCAAGCCCTACTGATGGACAGTCAGGAGCATCGGAAAAAATGCTTTCTGAAAGCCCCTCAGTTGCGCGGTGGTTCAGGGGGCGTTATAACACAGCTAATCCCCATGCAGGAGCAGAACATATGAAACGATCAGCCTATTCCAGCTCACCCGCACTCATTGGTGTAGGGATTGCCGTGCTGATCAGTGTGGTGTGGTTCCTGTTTATGACCTACGTCAACTCCAGAACGGATACGCTGCACGTGCAAGTTACAGGTTCGGTTGACGAGGTGGATTTTTACCTGGTTACGAACCCAGACCAGCCGATTGCCACGATTGTTACACACGGACAGGATACTCAGTCCACAGTGAGGTTAGCGGGTGTCGCCGGACTGGTGTGGTTGGTACAGGCTAAACCCGCACAATATTACTTCGTCGCGAAACAAGGGGAGCAAACCTACCAGAGCCATGTCGTTTGCTGTGAATCGGGCTTCGAGCAGACCCACATGAACCTGGTGATCCGTGGACTGACGGAGTGGGAAGTGATCAGGCCTTAGTGCACCATGAGAGAGTACCACGCATAGAGGGCGGGCATGGGAGAGAGGATAAGAAGGTGAGAGGATATTACGACTATATGTGTCGTCTGTGCAGCTCCCACTCTCCCTATCTTCAGCTCTCTCCCAAACTCCCCTCAGACTTTCTCTTTAGCCCAGGTTCTGCACGACGAAGTCCCAGTTCACCAGGTGATCCAGGAAAGCCTGTACGAAGTCCGGCCTGCGATTTTGAAAGTCCAGGTAATAGGCATGCTCCCACACGTCGACTGTGAGGAGAGACTTTTGTCCGTGTGCCAGCGGGTTATCAGCATTAGGGGTACTGATGATCTTCAAAGTCCCATTATCATCGATGAGCCAGGCCCACCCACTGCCGAAACGACCCACCGCCGCGGCCTTGAATTGCTCGACGAATTTGTCATACCCGCCGAAGTCGCGATCGATGCGTCCTACTAGAACGCCGGATGGTTTGCCGCCCCCTCCCGGTTTCATGCATTGCCAGAAGAAAGTGTGGTTCCACACCTGCGCGGCATTATTGAACACACCTGTCTTGCTACTATCCGAGGCTACCGACTTTATGATGTCTTCGAGGCTCTTTTTATCAAGATCAGTGCCAGCGACCAACTTGTTCAGGTTGTCTACATACACCTTATGGTGTTTACCGTAGTGAAAGCTGATTGTTTTGGCTGAAGTATATGGCTCAAGCGCCGCATCAGCCCACGGAAGTGGTGGCAGTTCGAACGTCATAGGATTACCCTCCAATACGCCTGTTCCCAGGCAAAAGATGACGAACCTTCGTATGACACCTTGTGCATTCAGCGCAGCATACCCCCAAGGATATTCGATGCGGGGAGCAGTGATACAACGACAACCCACCCACAGCCGATCCTATTCTCTACCCATTTGATCTGATATGCAAAGGCATGGGGGTTGCTCACCACGTCACGGTTTACCCCCCCACCGCACGATCCGGCTGGTCCTGGTAGTTCATGAGTCCAGCCTTGGTCCTATGCAACTCTATCGGATGAACCAAGCGGCTGGCACGTGCTGACAGCCATGGAGCACGACCTATACGCTCAGGCTACTTCGCCATTCCTGCAAAGTCGCTTGACAGGAGAAGCGAAACGGCCCCATCGGTTCAGGCTTGGGGTGTGAACACAAACCGAACCGACTGAGGCCTGAGCGAAGGATGGCACGGAAAGCCACGCCATGGCGTACGGGGACGAGCCGTTCCTGTTCGAGGTGGGAAGCCTGGTAGCGCACTTCAGCCGCCTGAAGGACATGCGGCACGCGCGGGGGCGGTGCTACAGCCGGGTGCTGCACCTGATGGTGTTAGCGAAACTGGCCGGCCACGACAAGCCGGAGGTCCTCGCGGACTGGGCGCGGCCGCGGACAGAGGGGCTGGTGAAGCTGCTTAAGCTCAAACGGGCGACGATGCCGTATCCCATGACGTACGGTCGGGTGCTGGCCAAGGCCGTCGATCCGCACCCTCGCCCACTGCTTTAGGACGCACCGGGCGATCGAGAACGGAACCCCCAACCAGCGCGACGTTACCTGCCACGAGAACGGCTGTCGGTTACAGCGCCCGCCCGCCATCCATGTGATGGCCATCCTCAACAACATCGCCCTGAGCGGCGACGCGAACGCCGCTCACGCCCGGCGCGTGTACGATGCTCATCCCGAATGCGCGCTTCGACTGAGCATGGCTGGGATATAGACTCTGCAGGAGCTGTAAAGCTACATCAGCGTAAGGGTTGTCTCTGGGTGTACACTCGTAAAGGTGCGGTTTGGAGTAACGGGCTATGCATATTTTTCGCGGCATCTTGCATTTGGTCTGGCACATCGTAATCTTCCCGATCCATCTGGTACTCACGGTAATCAAAATCGTTATCATCGGGCCGCTGATACTCATCGCGACGCTGGCCTGCGTGATCTTCGGGTGCCTCGCATTGTTTTCACCTGCCACCCTGTCATCCATCAATATCCAACCGCCTGATGCAGGCAGTGTCGTCACCTTCCTGTTCCAGCATGTCATTTCACCTGCGGTCTCCAATGGCCAGCCGGTGAACGTGACCAGCGTCGTCCAGGGCAACGCGATTGTCGTCAGTTGGACTGGCAACCCAAGCGGCGCACAGTGGTACGAAGTCTTGCGCAAAACAATCGATGACCCGACCTGGCGACGTATCGCCATTGTTCCGGCTGCGAGTACGACGGATGGTCACTACGAGTTCACCGACACGGCTCTGCAGCACGGTATCACTTACCTCTATGCCGTCACGGCCGTGACGTCTGGCAGTGGCGAGGGCACACCGGTGGAAAGCGCCTACCAGGTCGTCGCGCCTTGATTTACTCCACCAGGTCTGCGAGGTTTGCCTGAGTGACGTGGATCAGATCGGCAGGAGCGATAAGAATCTGCAAACCGCGCTGGCCGGCGCTAATCGCCACGCGCTCATATTGGTGCACCAACTGATCGACATAGATGGGGTAAGCATGCCGGCCACCCAAGGGCGAAACACCCCCCTTCAGAAATCCCGTCAACCGCATTAACTCACTCACATCAACCATCTCAGCGCGTTTATCACCTAAGGCCTGGGCCAGCTTGCGCAGGCTGAGGTTATACGGTCCCGGTACAATGGCCATGACGACGCCTTTACGCTCACCGCGTGCGACGAGCGTCTTCCAGACTTCATCTGGCGGCAAAGCCATTTTAGTGGCCGCCTCGTCAGCCGTGAATTCGACCGCCTCAAACGTGCGTAATTCATACGAAACGCCGGCTCGATCAAGCAACTCAATGGCTCGTGTCTTTTTCATGCCATCCACTGGATCATTACTTTCAGAATCCACTTTGATTTAACCACAGCGCGCAGGGTTATCACCTGTCACAAATCTCCTTTCTCTTTTCCCTCATTACAATTGGCCCTGACTATGGCACCACGCATACTCATTG
>JAJYKL010000200.1 GCA_021788625.1 Chloroflexota bacterium | reverse complement strand
CACGATCGATGGTATTGACGCACTGCAACAGCCTTTGAAAGCTCGCGAGATGATAGGGCTCGTATCACACCAGTCTCTGCTCTATCAAAACCTTACCGCTTATGAAAACCTGGTTTTTTATGCGCAGATGTATGGAGTGGGGAAGGGTAAAAATGTGGAAGAACTGGCAAAGCAAGCTCTCCAGCGCGTTGATCTGCTGCGGCGTGCGCATGATCTTGTCCGCACCTATTCACGTGGTATGGTGCAACGCCTGACTATCGCACGGGCTATTTTGCATGAGCCTGCCCTGGTTTTGCTGGACGAACCCTATACGGGACTTGATCAGACTTCGGCCAGGCGACTCAGTGAGTTACTAGAGGGACTTGCCGTATCAGGCCGGACGGTAGTCATGACGACGCACGAGTATTATCGGGGTATCAATGCTGTGAGTCGTGCCATATTCCTCTCTTCCGGTCAAGTTTCGGCTGAGTTACGAGAGAATATCACACCGGATACCCTAAGCCGACTGTATACCTAATCTGCTGTCGCTTATGCGACGGTTGGCATTGACAACAGGATCATGCAAAGCTACCTGCGTCAGGTGTTTGCCATCGTTCGCAAAGACCTACTCATTGAGTTACGCACGCGTGAATCGTCGACGGCGATGCTGGTCTTCGCCATAATGGCCATAATTCTATTCAACTTCGCCCTACGGTTGAGTGTGGACTCCATACGCCCCCTTGCTCCCGGAGTACTGTGGGTGGTGCTGGTTTTTGCTGGAACGCTAGGCCTCGGCCACTCACTGAATGAAGAAGAGCAGAATCAGTGCATTGACGGTTTACTCATGACGCCGAGCGACCGAAGTGTCATTTTTGTCGGTAAGTCGCTGGCGAATATTCTGTTTATTCTTATTATTGCGTTGATTGTTTTACCGGTCATGGCAGCTCTATATGACGAGGCATTGCTGCAACTTGGAGTGGTGTTAACCGTTGTCACGGGCGTCATCGGATACGCAGGTGCTGGCACACTGATCGCCACGATGGCATCCAGTACACGAGCGCGTGAAATATTCCTGCCCATCCTGCTCTTTCCACTGTCTGTTCCCCTTGTTGTATCTGCTGTGATTGTAACGGCGGGATTCGTAAACCAGCAACCATTTGCCGAATTCGGTGCCTGGCTGGGTGTAGTTGTGGCTTTCGGCGTGATTTTCTGGACAGCCGGAGTACTTTTATTCGACTTCCTGGTTGAGGGTTAACGAAAACTGGCATGCACTTGGCATGAAACAGCCTGTTGCGAGGTGCCAGAAACACGTAACTTGACGTTGTGCAATGTGGCGTGGTATTATTTACGTTTGTTTTGTTTAGCACTCTATGCGCTAGACTGCCAGACGGTGTACATAATATGGATGAGCAAAACCAGGAACTGACTCCACGTCAGCAAACCATACTTAATCTGATCGTTCATACCTATGTGGCTACGGCTGCTCCAGTCAGCTCCAAATCGCTTTTACAGGCCGCGGGATTGAGCGTATCAAGTGCCACGGTTCGCAACGATATGGCTGTGCTTGAGGAATTGGGATACCTGACTCACCCCCACACCTCTGCCGGACGCGTACCGACCGATAAGGGTTATCGTTACTTTGTCGAGCGTCTGCTTGGTGATGTCGAACTGCCAACCGAGGAGAGAAACACAATTCGGCACCAATTCCATCAGGCCAAGCTGGAAATGTCACAATGGATGCAGCTGGCTGCTGCTGTACTGGCCCATTCCGCTCGCGGGGCCTCACTAGTGACTGCTCCGCGTCTGGATCAACCTCGCATTCGGCACCTGGAACTTATTTCCACCCAGTCTCATTTAGTGCTACTCATTCTTGTGTTCCAGGGCGGTAATGTACGACAGCGTATGTTGACTCTGACGGAGCCAATGGATCAGGACGCCCTGAGTGAAGCAGCGAACAGGCTAAACAGCCAGTATGCAGCAAGTGACGCGAGTACAGTACGGACGAAAGCCGTTGACCTTACCGATTTCGAAGCTGATGTACGTAATCTATTAATAGAGCTCATGATCGACGATACACCCCCCTCACAAGAGGTGTACCGCGATGGTCTGGCAGAAGTGCTACAGCAGCCTGAGTTCATCAGCCAGAGCGAAGCCCGAGCATTGGTAAATGCCCTGGAAGAACCCAGTTTCCTAAAGAATGTTCTGAATTCCCGTGTAGGCACGGTACAGGTAGTTATAGGCGGTGAAGGCCGCTGGCGAGAGCTGAGCTCGTGCAGCATGGTTCTGGCACGTTATGGCGTGGAAGGATTTGCAACGGGGACGCTGGGTGTGTTAGGTCCGACACGTATGCCGTATGGACGGGCTATCAGCACAGTACGCTATGTAGCAGATTTAATGAGTGACCTGGTGAGTGATCTATATAGTGAATAAAAATGCAAACAAACTTACTATGAGGTAACGATGATATGGAAACGGATATAAAGGAAACGGTGGGGGCCAGCAGTCCCACCAATCCCACCGGTGCGCAACCCGGTGCGGACGGCTCTGTGCAGCCTGGGCCGCAACAGGCACAAGTTCCGGAGGTTGATATCGAAGCACTGCGTAAAGAACTGAGTGACGCCAAATCCAAAGTTGCGGAATATCTCGATGGATGGCAGCGTGCGCGCGCAGATTTTGCGAACTACAAAAAGCGCCAGGAATCAGATGCGGCCAACTTGCGTATGCTTTCCACCAGCGCCTTAGTGGCAAAGTTGCTACCGGTATTGGACGATTTTGATCGCGCTAACAAGACCCTGCCACCGGCACTGCACGATATGACCTGGATTGATGGTGTACTACTGATCCACCGTAAATTGCAGGTCATACTGGAAAGTGAAGGCGTTAAGCAGATCGAGGTCAAGCCAAATGATGTATTCGACCCCAACATTCATGAAGCTGTAAGCCACGATGAGGCGCAAGGTATCGAGAGTGGGCACGTAATCGAGGAACTGCAAAGGGGGTACAAGCTGAACGAGCGTGTCATCCGGCCAGCATTGGTGCGTGTAGCGCGGTGAGCAGATAAGGAGTAAACAATGGCTACAAAAATAATAGGTATCGATCTTGGTACAACGAACAGCGTGGTCGCTGTCATGGAAGGTGGTGAACCCACCGTGATTCCCAGTGTGGAGGGTTCGCGCTTAATCCCATCGGTGGTTGCAGTAAATCCCAAGAGTGGGGAGCGCATGGTTGGCCAGGTTGCTAAACGCCAGGCTATCGTCAATC
>JAJYKL010000199.1 GCA_021788625.1 Chloroflexota bacterium | reverse complement strand
CTTTTCGACTCATTCACCGACAACGTGGCAGGTGCTGCTGGCGTTCCGCAAGAAGGCATTCGGCGTGTAATAACTGCGACAGGCAATTGGGGTGCATCCTCGCGAGACCTCCATGCGTGCAACGGGTAGCGCAAACGGGTGATCGCAGCGAAGACACAAACTGATGATAGAAAATCAACCACCAACCAGCGAAGAGCCAGAGACTCCGGACCTCGCAGGCACGATCTCTTCCGCGCCGGCGACAGCCGAGATGGCCCTTCCACGCATAGGACCTGAGCATGGCAGACCCACACCGGAAGCTCCTGTGTTGCTGGCCATTGACACCTGCACCCGTCGCTCCAGCGTCGCTCTACGCGATGCATTTACGCTACGCGCCGAATGCTCGTGGGAAAGTGACCGGCACCATACGGCAGCCGTTAGTGCTCAGATTCATAGAATGATGCACGCCTGTGGAATTGGACCCGCGCAAATCGGTGCGGTGGCGGTTGCGATTGGCCCCGGATCCTTCACAGGGGTGCGTTGCGGTCTGGCCATTGCCAAGGGAATGGCTGTGGCACGCGATCTTCCACTCATCGGCGTGACATCATTTGAAGTGCTGGCTGCGGCTCAGCCAGACCGCAAGGTGCCCGTCTATACCGTGGTGGAGGCAGGGCGCCAGCGTGTGGCCGCCTGCCGCTATGAGTGGCAAGGTGAAAAATTGTGGCCTGCCGCTCCCTGGTCCATCCAAACGTGGCATGCCTTTGCAGATGCTATCCGCACACCCGCTTCAGGCCAGGGATCGGAGAGCGGGTCACAGGCGGGAACGTTAGCCTGGGTGTGCGGCGACCTGAGCCCCGAATTGGCTGCGCTGCTCAATGGGCGAGTTCAAATTGCACCCGCACCGTTCAACCTGCGTCGTGCGGGTGTATTAGCCGAGTTGGGTTATCTGCAGTGGCAGAAGGGTGAGACAGATGATCCATTCACGTTGATGCCCCTGTACCCACCTGAACAGAAAGGGACTTAAGATCGGATTGTGATGACCAATACGCAAGCTGTGCCCTTCGTAATCGGGCCGATGACGCTGGATGATATTCCTGATGTGATGTCCATTGAAAAGACTGCCTTTCCACTACCCTGGCCCGAACAGGCATATAGACATGAACTTTTGGAAAATAAAAACGGTTACTTTATCGTTGTGCGCCTGAAGCAATTGACCGGGGGACAGGCTGAATTATCTGGAAGTGGTGCGCTGGGCAATGCGGCTCAAAAACAGTCGCTTCGTTTGAGCCCGCAGGTCCGGTCGGTGATCGGGTACGCCGGTCTATGGATGTTTGTCGATGAGGCGCACGTCAGCACCATCGCCTCACACGTGGAGTGGCGCGGGCGCGGGGTGGGCGAACTGCTGTTTGTAACATTGTTGCGTGAGGCACAACGGCGCCATGCAGCCTTCGCCACGCTGGAAGTGCGGGTCAGTAATCTCGTGGCGCAAAACCTCTACACCAAATATGGTTTTGTAGAGGTGGGCCGCCGCAAGCATTACTACCGTGATAATAACGAAGACGCACTGATCATGACCGCTGAGAGCTTCAGGCAGAAGGACTACCAGGACAGGCTGGCTGAGCTGGAGCAGGCACTCTTTGATCGGCTGGCGAAAGGAAGTCAGAAATAGAGCCATCGATAATGGAGGAGTTAATCACTTATCGACCATGGATGATTTGACGATCATAGCAAATGAGGTGCGTTCATGCAGGCGTTGCGAGTTGAGTGGCACACGCAAAAACGCCGTTCCGGGCGAAGGCCCTGCAAGCGCCGAGGTGATGTTCATTGGGGAAGGCCCCGGCTTCCATGAAGACCAGCAAGGCCGCCCCTTTGTCGGGCCGGCTGGCGAGTTTCTCAACCAGCTCCTGACCAGCGCCGGCCTTAATCGCAACGATGTTTTTATTGCCAATGTCGTGAAGTGTCGCCCGCCGGGAAATCGCGACCCCTTGCCTGAAGAGATATCGGCCTGCTCCGGATATCTGGATCGCCAGATCGAGGCCATCAACCCGAAAGTGATCGTCACTCTGGGTCGCTACTCCATGGCACGCTATTTCCCACGCGACAAGATCTCTGCCATACACGGGCGCGCTCGACGCCTTGATGGGCGTGTTGTCGTGGCCATGTATCATCCTGCTGCCGCTTTGCATCAGCCGGCTTTGAGGGAAGCGATCGAGGACGACTTTCGACGTTTACCACAGATTCTGGCGGATGCTCTGAAACAGGCTGAACTCGCCAGAAAGACCAGCAAACCCGAAGACGACGGGGCGGAGCAGCTCAGCCTGTTTTAAAACCTCTAGGACACACATGAAGCAAACACGAATCCCGTTTATCGCAGGCAACTGGAAAATGAATAAGACCGCTGCCGAGGCCATTACCCTGGTGTACGAGCTGAAGGCGGCACTGGCTGGCATGGAAGGTGTGGAGGTGGCGGTGTGCCCCCCGTTCACAGCCCTGGCTGCCGTCAAACCAGCGCTGGCCGGCAGCTCAATCAAATTGGGCGCGCAGAACGTTCACGCAGAGCCAAAAGGCGCCTACACCGGTGAAGTATCCATCCCTATGCTGAAAGACTTCGTCGATATCATCATCATCGGACACTCTGAGCGCCGGCAGTATTTTGGTGAGACGGACCAGAGCGTGAATAAGAAAGTCCTGGCGGTCCTGGCGGCTGGCCTGGAGCCCATTTTATGCATTGGCGAAACATTGCAGCAGAATGAAGCCGGCGAAACAAAAAACGTGCTGGCACGCCAGGTGTCCGCAGCGCTTTCTGATGTGCCCGCTGCAGAAATCAGCAGGGTGACCATTGCCTACGAGCCGATTTGGGCCATTGGCACCGGCCGGGCAGCCACAGCCGACGACGCACAGGATCGCTGCGCCTACATTCGTGGCCAACTGCGCAGCAAGTATGGTGATCTGGCTGACCAGGTGCGCATTCAGTATGGCGGAAGTGTGACTCCTGCCAATGCCGGCGAGCTGATCGCCAAACCCGATATCGATGGTGCGCTGGTCGGCGGTGCAAGCTTGAAGTCTGCGGACTTCACCGCGATAGCTAAAGCTGCTAAGCCCTAACGGCAAAACAAGATGCGTCAAACGGAGGAAAGGGTCACCGTGTGACGCAGGCTGCAGTGTGCCTGTTCCTGCCCCAAAAGTCTGAAAATTAAAAGCCCATGCTCATCGGCTTGCTGGCGTTCGTGGCTGCCTTCGGCGCGCTGCTTATACTGGAGCGTCTGGC
>JAJYKL010000089.1 GCA_021788625.1 Chloroflexota bacterium | reverse complement strand
AGCACTGTGTGTTGTCAGTGACGTATGCGGCTGCCTGGGCTTCATCAACCGCCAGTTAAGCTCAGACACGCACATCACCTCGCCGCATACCGATCACACGCTGGTCAATGCAAAGGCAGGCAAGCATCCATTTCCAAACGTGCTGAGGATAGATTTCACCACACTGCCTGAAGCGGGAACGCAGTCCGCACAGGATGTATTGCCAGCGCCTGCAGATCCGGATTTAGTCAGTCCGGCGGCCACCTCAGTGAGCCCAGACGAACCAGCCAACTCATGGCATACAGCACTGGCTATTGACCAGGCCATGCGCGATGCCGTGGAACAACGTGCGGTGCATAATGCGGCCGCAGACATCATGGCAAGGTTGCCACGCGACGACACTCAGAAGGAATTGCTTATGCAGAGCGGAGCCTGGCTTGCACTACAGATGTCGTGGGACATCGTAGCGCGTGAGCAATTTATGCCCGTTATGCTTCGATAATCCAGGAAGAGATAGCTATGCCATTCACCTTTCACCCACAGTCCATACCTGAAGCAATCCTGGTGGAGCCGCACAAGTCTGCTGACACGCGCGGTTTCTTCATGGAGACGTATAAGCGCTCTGAATTCATGGCGAATGGCATCCCGGAAGCGTTCGTACAAGACAATTATTCTCATTCGGTGCGGGGTGTGTTGCGTGGACTGCATTATCAGAAGGCGCCGCAGGCTCAGGGTAAGCTGGTCATGGTGCTGCAAGGTGAAGTGTACGACGTGGCCGTTGATATCCGCCCTTCATCGCCCACTTTCGCGCAGTGGGTCGGTGTGGTGTTGCGCGCCGTGGAGCCGCGGCTGTTCTACATTCCACCGGGGTTTGCGCACGGCTTCTGCGTGCTGAGCGAGACGGCCGACTTTGTCTATAAAGTGACCTGTGAATACGCACCAACCCTGGATAGCGGCATTCGGTGGAACGATCCGCATCTCGGCGTGCGCTGGCCTCTCAGCGAGCCGATCCTATCTGCTCGCGATGCACAGCTCCCCTTACTGGAATGGCCCAGGCAGTAAAAACAGCTAAAAAGTCTGACGGACCTTTGCGACTTGCGTTGAAAGTAAAATGGCCGGGCTATGGCATCGCAACAATTACTACTGGGCGTTGATAGTGGTGGGTCCAAGACACGCGTGGTGCTCGCCGATGAACACGGTAAGCTGCTGGGGGAGGGACTTGGCGGCTGCTCCAATTACCAATATGTAGGTGAGACGCGTGCCGTGGCTGAAATCGAGGCGGGTATCGAAGCGGCATTCGCACAGGCTCACCTCGCACGCCGAACCGCCGACTATGCCTGTTTTGGCATCGGCGGAGCAGACACGCCCAACGATGTGATCAAAGCCCAGCATTGGGTGAGCGATCATGGCTGGGCGAATCGATGCCTGACTGTGAACGACGGCATGCTGCCCCTGTATGCAGCCTGCCCGCGGGGAGAAGGTGTCTCGGTTATCGCCGGCACAGGCTCCATCATGTGGGCGCGAACCCTGGATGGTCGCGTGGCGCGCTCGTCCGGCTGGGGGTATCTGCTCGGCGATGAGGGCAGTGGTTGGGATTTGGGACACGAAGCCTTGCGCCGCGTGGTGCGTGCCGCTGACGGGCGTGGTCCGTCCACGCTGCTGACCGAACGTCTGCTGGCGTACTGGCAAATGACACAGTTGTATGACGTGATCACGCGCCTCTACCAAACGAACATTGCTCCCCGTGAGATAGCCGCGCTGGCACCTGTGGTGCTGGAGTGTGCCGAAGCCGGTGACACCGTCGCGTTACAAATTGCACAGACCGGAGCGGAGGAGCTCGCTGTGGCAGCCAGAGCGGTAATGAAAGCTCTTGCCATGCGGCTCCCGCAGACGCTTGCCTATTCGGGAGGGTTGCTCATCAAGGGGCTGTTTTATCGCCGCCTGTTCACCGATGCATGCCGGCGCGTGATTGGCGATGTGACCCTTACAGCGGTGGAGGATCCTGTGATGGGTGCTGTTGCCGCAGCGCGCCTGCTCCGGCGCGGAGATGGGGGTGCGTCGTGAGGAGTCACGAGGAGTCCGGTTAACCGTGCACACGCATACCCTCCCATCGGGCTTGCCGGAATCGAGTGTCCAGGCTGCGCGCCGGCTGGCACTGTCGCTGGGCATCACGCTGGCGTTTGTCTTGATTGAAGCCCTGGCTGGAGTTTGGGCCAACAGCCTGGCGCTGCTCACCGATGCCATACACAATCTGACGGACGTCATCGCGTTAGGGTTATCGTGGTATGCGATTCGTCTGGCTGCCAGACCGGCTAACTCCAGTCGCACGTTTGGCTACCATCGTGCCGGCATCCTGGTGGCGTTGTTGAACTCCATAACCTTGGTGGTCATCTCGATCGCTATTTTCTATGAGGCGTACCAGCGCCTGCAAGCACCACCCTCCGTGCAGGCAGGAATCCTGATCGCGGTCGCTCTGCTGGCGCTGGCTGTCAACGGCGGTACAGCGCTCCTCTTGAAGCCAGGCAGTGAGCACGACCTGAATATGCGGAGCGCTTTCATCCACCTGGTGGCAGATACGATCTCTACGCTGGGCGCCATCGTTGCTGGCATTGCCATTGTAGTTACTGGACTGGAATGGTTGGATCCCCTGGCTGGCATTTTCATCGGCGTGCTCATCTTGTGGAATGCCTGGGGTATTGTGCGCGAGGCAGTCGATATCCTGCTGGAAGGGACTCCGCGTGATATCGATATGGAACGAATGTTGCACGAATTGGCCCAAATTCAGGGCGTACGGGGCGTGCACGATCTGCATGTGTGGAGTATTACCCATAACATGCGCGCCCTTTCTGCGCATGTTGTCACCGATAACATTCGTATCAGTGAAGGGGCACCCATCCAGAACCGGATCAACCAGGTGTTACTCGATCACTACGGTATTGCGCACGCGACGATACAGCTGGAATGTCCTGGCTGCGATCCTGATATGCTTTACTGCGATCTCGAGCATCCCAATCAACTCGGCGATCACGACGTGATGAACAAGTAATGTGCTATGTGAGTGGATCCCTCTACAACCAGTCAGGGCACAACAGAATCACAAGCATTTCTGATGTACCGTCTGTGTGAGCGCTGACGCGGACCCTGAGGTTAATTGGAGTAAGCATCGGCGCATCTGCCGACCCAGGTGCTCAGAAATGCTGTGCACTTACGGCATGCTGAAACCTGTGTGCAGGGTGAATGGCGTCCAGTACGGTGCACGTGTAATTAAGCCATCACAGGTTGTTACTCTGACCCGTTGCCTGTACGCACAGGAGCAAACCACTGGTGAAGGATATGGTGGCACGCTCGCCAAGCAGAACATTACTCACACCGCGAGCAGGACCAAAGAAAAGTGGTTCATCATGGAGCGGATAGGCCAACCCTTCGGTATTGATGCCGGTAATGTCACCTCCGAAGGGGATGAGCGATATCACGTCGCCAACATGGCCAGTAAGCTCACACGGAGTGCCAGGCCGCAGAATGTATGTCTGCTCAGCACCCGAGGCGATTACTACTTTATGGCCCGTCAGTTGCGGCATGGCCAGTAACATGACGTTCGCCACGGTCTGATCCAATCGGCCGCCCAAAGCACCCAGCACCACGATTTCATCAGAGCCCGTAGATGCGCTGTGCAGCAGTGCCAGTTCCAGGTCGGTCTCGTCCTTGTTTATGGGATGGCGTTCCAGGAGCACTCCACGTTGCGCCAACCGATCCAGTTCAGCATCGGTAAGTGAATCAAAATCGCCGATGACCCGCTCAGGTAACAAACCGTAAGCCAGTGCGGCGCGCGCGCCACCGTCTGCGCAGATCAGCGTGTCGCCATCGCGCAGCCAGGTTTGCAGATCGTCTCCTGTAGGAGGTTCGCCGTTGGCAATGATGATCGTGCGCATGACTATATTTGCAGATGCACTATAGAGGCACACTCCATGATGTGCCAGAAATAAAGCGAGGAACACATCCTGAGCTCATCTTCATGGACGGACATCCTCCAACAAGCTCAGGATGTAATAGTGTTTACCGGGTAGCAGGCTCTCATACCAAGAACCTGTACATCCCGTGCTTTGTCCATAACCTAAAGTTGATCGTTGGGGACAGGGCGTCAGCTTATGCGCTCAAAGCGACTGCCCGCTGTTCCACAAACTGGGCAACGATCTGGCGCGTTGCGCTCGTGCGTGTACCCACATACCGGACAGACATAGTAATCGAAAGCTTCCCCCTGTGGTTGGCTGAGTGTTTCCAGCGCCTTGGTGTAGAGGGCCTCATGCACCTTCTCCACTGCCAACGCATCATTGAAGGAGCGTAGACCGCGCCTAGCTGACTCACCTTCAGACTCGGCATCCTTAACGAATGCCGGGTACATTTCAGTAGCCTCATAGTGCTCGCCTGCAATGGCGGTCTTCAGGTTCTCCTCGGTGCTCTGGATTGCATCCATAGCGCGGAAGTGATTCAGGGCATGTACCGTCTCAGCCGCAGCAGCGGCGCGGAACAACTTGGCAACCTGCGGGTGCCCCTCCTGGTCAGCCCTGCGAGCGAATGCAGTGTACTTGCGATTCGCCTGCGATTCACCGGCAAATGCGGCCTGCAAGTCTTTCATCGTCTTTTCCACGGGATACCTCCAAAGTTTAGGCTGTGTCCGCTTTTGGACTCGGGCTCATAACGAAGCCATTATCTGACACGTCACGATTCATTTTCTGTCAAGGTACTCCAGCAGTGGAGAGTTGTCAAATCGGATGCCTATGCAGCGGTATACGTTCCATGCTTAACCGATGCTTGATGTTGTACTCCAACTCGCACCTTGTGATGCAACGCACGAGTACACCTTAGGAGTACGACCTGTGCGGCGCGGGTACTCCGATTCGACGCGTTCCCTCACGGCGCGGGTGTATTCGTCGCGCACGAGTGCGATGGCGCATCCGCCGAACCCGGCTCCTGTCATGCGTGCCCCGAGAACGCCCGGTTGTCCGCGTACTATATCCACCACGGTGTCCAGTTCCGGGCTGCTCACCTCATACAGGTCGCGCAGACTGGCGTGAGACTGATACATTAACTCACCGAAAGCTGACATATCGTTACGTCGCAGTGCATCGACAGCATCCAGTACGCGCTGATCTTCGTACACTACATGAGCGCAACGTCTGGCAATGAGCGCAGGTAGCTCACCCTTGCGTTGTTCAAACTCCTCCACCGATACATCGCGCAGGCTGGGTGCACCCAGTACGCGCGCCCCTTGTTCGCATTCGGAACGGCGCTGGTTATAGGCGCTGCCAGCCAGTGTACGGGGCGCTGTCGTATCCACTACCAACACCGTTGCCCCGTTGGGCATGGGCACCATTTGATAGTCCAGACTGCGGCAGTCAATCAACAGAGCGTGCCGGGCTGTGCCAAGCGATGAGATGAACTGATCCATAATGCCGCAGTTCACGCCGACAAATTGGTTCTCGGCACGCTGAGCGAGTTGGGCGGCGCGCACGCCATCCAGGCGCAGTGAAGTCGCTGATCCATGAGTGGAAGCGACGAAAGCCATTACAGTAGCCATTTCCGTGGCAGCCGATGATGACAGACCGCTGGCAATCGGCACATCACCTTGCATAACTGCATCGAAGCCTTGCAAGCGGTAGCCTGCTTTCTGCAAGATATCCGCCACGCCGCGAAGATAATTGCTCCACCCATGCTGCAGATCGTGCTCTACGGCGTCCAGCGAGAACTCAATGCACTCTGCAAAGTCTGTCGAGTAGACGCGCACGATGCGGTCATCCCGCTGGGCACCTACCAGCGCCACATCGCGGTCGATGGCGATGGGCAATACGAACCCATTGTTATAGTCGGTGTGTTCTCCGATCAGGTTGACGCGTCCTGGGGCTCGCGCGACGAATGTATTCGCTCTACCAAATCGCAATTGAAAAGCTGTACATAGGGAAGGTATGTCCATGGGTATTTGTAACTGATATCAACTTCTCTCTGGTGTGCATTTATTATCATTAGGCCGCAGATCCGGCGCTAACGTGTCGTGATCAGCCATGCAACAGACCTAACGATAGGTATGCCATCACCAATCCGAGCACGACGAATGCTACGCCATAAATGCGATATACGATGAGAGTGAAGTGTTCTCCCCGCGCTGCGAGCAAGCGCCTGCCAATCGGGTCATGCTCGGTGAGTTGCACCAGTGGCCGGCGCACGCCTGCAAATCCGAATAATAATAGGAGTACCGCGAATAATAAGCCGACGATTCCAGGTAGCATATCTACTGTTTTCCCTGATTTTATTTGGAATTATATCGGTGACCTAACTGTGCTTTTCATTAGTGAACGACACGAACACGCAAAATGATTGAAAGTGCACCTCATAACAAAAGAGCTTCATGCGTGTTCCACTTATGACGCTCTCTTATGTATAGATATTTGCTTTACATCACATTCTAAGGTACGATGGTAGCCAATTCAGTCAAAATGCGCAAAATGTATGCACTGGGAAAGACTTTCTGAAGACGTCTACGTATTTACCAGCGATCGCTATGCGCAGGTTACTGCGAGTCTGATCGTCTCGGGTACGATCGGCGTTGTTATTGATACGCTCCCATTTCCCCAGGAAACCAGCCAGATTGCCTATTTTGCCCGGCACCGCTGCCCGGATGGTGTGCGCTATGTCATCTTCACGCAGCATCAGGCTGACCACACCTATGGAGCGTTTCTTTTCCCACGCGCTGAGATCGTTTCGCATGCGCTCGCACGTGAAATACTGCTGGATCGCGGCGTAAAAGCTCTGGATCAAGCGAAAACGATGAACCGCGAGCTGGAGCTGGTGCGTTTACGAATTCCCACACTTACCTTCGAAAAAGGCTCTTTCACACTGCGATTACCTGGCAAGACGCTTGAGTTGGTCACCACGCCAGGCCATACGCCCGATGCCATCTCAGTCATTCTACAGGAGGAGAAAATCCTCTTTGCGGGCGATACCATTATGGCTGTTCCCACCATTGGCGAAGGTGACCTGATGCAACTTCGTTCGTCGATTGAGTCAATCGCTGCAATGCCACTAGAGTCGATTGTGCAGGGTCATGGTGAGATTATCTTGCGTGGCGAGATTAAGGACAATATCCGTCGCAGCTTGAACTACCTGGAGCACCTCAGCACCAAGGTGGCCAATGTGGTCGAAACGGGCGGCACCCTGGATGAAGCACGCAGCATTACGATCGAATCATGTGGCCTGCAACGCGTTCTGCTGAATGGCATGGTAACGCAGCTGCATGCAGCCAATGTAGCAGCACTTTATCAAAAGCTAAAAGCACAGCAGGCCACGCAGGAGAACGCAATTGCCCTCAAGCGTGTCATTGACAAGGCCACTGCCAGTAAAGACAGAGCCGGTGTAACGTCGGCGGCTAGAGCAGCGAAAGTGACAGGCCTGAGTGGCATTGAAACTGCATCCAGTGCTGAAACAGGCGGAACCGAGCAGGTCAGTCCCCGCAGACCTCGGAGCCGTCAAACGGGTAAACGTAGTACGGAAGCGCGTAAAACGCGGGCCCGAAAGGCCCGAGCTAATGCAGTTAAAACCAGTAAAACTTCAGTGCGCAAGGTGCGAACGAGCAGGGGTGATAACTTGCAAGCCAAGCGTGGGCAAGGTGCAGCCAGGAAAAAACAAAGCGACCGTAAACCCAGCAAAAGAGCGGCCATAAAAAAGAGGGCGACGACCAACAGAGACACTAAATGAGTGTTTTCCAGGCAGCATTCATCGCACTCTTTTATACATATGCCCGGTCAGCCTTCAATGCCGGGCTTGGCGGTTATGTTCTTTCACAACCTCTAGTTGCTGGCACCATAGTCGGCTTGCTGCTTGGCGATCCCCTTTCTGGCGCCGCCCTGGGTGGCACCATCAACCTCGCGACACTTGCACTCAGCAACCTGCGCATACGGTTCGGTCCTGATGAGGCTCTGATCGGTTACGTGGGCGTCAGCCTGATGCTGTTAGCTGGGGTACAGGTTGGGAGTGCCAACGCGGCGCTCATTTTTACGGCACTGGCAGGTGTGGGCCTGGCGCTAAACTTTCTTCGCGGTGCGGCCAACAGCCTGCTGGCACATTGGGCTGATTTTTTTGCAGAACGTGGTGATGCGACTGCCGTAGGTTTCATCAATGTAGCCCCTACACAAGTGTGGCTGATCGCAGTCGCCTTCCTGCCAGCATTTGTGCTGTTACGTTTCAACATTAATACCGTGCTGAACCTAAGTGCTGCGATTCCATCCTGGTTGCAAAGCGCGTTGACCCTGAGCCAGCAGCTATTGGCTGCCCTAGGTATAGCGATGGCCATGCGATTGCTTATGCGGGGCAGCAGCATGGCATATTTCCTGCTCGGTTGGCTGGGTGCTCAATTGTTTGGGCTGGTGCCCGTTACCTTGCTCGGAGCGTGTGTTGCCACACTGCACGCTGTAGCGGACAGCACGCACAGGGATGAACAAAGTCGCGAGTCTGCAGGTGAAGTGAAGATTGACGATAAGTCTGTCACTGGCGTTCCGCAACCGTTAACGGTTGACACCGGGTTAGAGACCAATCCGCCTCACCTCACGAGCGGTGACCTGCGTGCGTCGCTCTTGCTATGGGTCTTCTTTCATGATGCTGGACTGAATTTTGAGCGCGCACAAAACATGGGATTGGCGACTGCACTGGCACCGATAGCCACCCGGCTCTATGCTGATGCACAGCAAAGGGCAGCTTGTTTGCGCCGCCACCTGACCCTGTTTACTACCGAGTTTTCAGCCGGAGCCGCTCTGGTGGGTGCATCGGCAGGTCTTGAGGAGCGTCGAGTGGCCGGCGATTCGATTAGCGATGCGGAGCTCATTGGGGTGAAGACGAGCCTCATGTCGGGCATTGGGGTGATCGGCGACGTCGTAATGGGCGGTCTTGTGACAGCTTTAGGGGTGGCTGGCGGGACAGCCCTGGTGCGCCAGCATTCGCTTCTCGGTCCTTTTCTTTTCGTCGTCTTCGAGGCGATCGTCGTTCTCAGCGTGGCGGCGGCCAGCTTTCGCCTCGGATACGTTGGGGTGCGTCACGCAGTGGAGCGGGCTAGCTTAAATGGCTGGTACCGTGAGGCATTGTCCGGGGCACACCGCCTGGGCGTATTGATACTGGGCGCACTCGTTATCAGTCTTGTCCCCATAGGATTGCCCGCCACTGCCGTGATCCATATTGACGCGGCACAGATCCCCTTACAAAGTACCTTGCTGGATAGCATCATGCCCCATCTGGCGCCTTTGCTCATTACACTGGGCCTCGGGTGGTTGATATATCGCCGCGGTACACATCCCATGGTGCTATTGGGTGCATTGATATTACTGGCATTCGTCGCATGCGGCATACTACGGTTTCTCAACTGGTTATAAAGAGGTAGATGAGCCAACCTGCCACGGCGTATAGCCGCACCTATTATGACCTGCTGGAAGCGCTACCCCAGCCAGATTGCTTTGTTTGCCGTCTGGTGGACGCCGCTGTACGGCAATACATAGATATGTTCATCTACGAGAACATCACCAACCTGGCACGGCGCGAGGAAATCAGGTTGGCACGCGGCTTTTGTTCGGCGCACATGGCCATGTTCATGGGTGGGTACGGACGCCTGCTGAGCCTGGCCATGCTGGAACAGGACGTGACGAACGATGTATTGAGACAGATTGATCGCGCAATGACTAACCCGCTTACGGGCGGGATGCACCTTGGAACCTGGTTGCATTCAGCAGACAAATCCATCCGTGAAGCCATTTTACCGGGCCGTCCATGCCCGTTGTGCGACTATGAAAAAAGCCAGGAGAGGGTGATGCTGGGCACACTTCTCCAATTCATCGACGACCCGGCCATGGCGGAGGCATTTGAGCATGCCTCCATCCTATGTTTGCCTCACTACTACACTGCTTTGGGCATGCACGGCATACCGGGCCTGACGCATAGGCTCGAGAAGCTCATCGCCAAAGAGCAACAGGGCCTCAAGCAACTCAAACTGGATATCGACGAATATATCCGCAAGCGCAACACCCTGTATCGCGACGAAGAGAAAGCCCAGGAAGCCGATGCACCCACTCGCGCCGCCAGGGTCATCTCCGGGCGCATCGTCCACACCGATGGCCGCTGGTGAAGTTTTCGCTGCCAGCCGTTCAGGCTTTCGGGAACAGACCCATCGCATCGCGGACCATATGCATGGTCTCGGTGGCGACGGTATTCATACGTTCCGTGCCCGCAGCCAAAATGTCATCGAGAAAGCGAGGGTTGCCTTCGTACTGAGCACGCCGCTCACGCAGCGGTTCCAGGAAGCGATTGATTGCAGCCGCTAACTTGCGCTTCACTTCCACATCACCAACCTTGCCGGTGCGGTAACGCTCCTTCAGATCAGCCACTTCAGCGATATTGTCGTTAAAGTAATCGTGATAGATAAACACCGGGTTACCCTCAACCGTGCCAGGGATATCCGCACGAATGCGTTTAGGGTCGGTGAACATGCTGCGCACCTTCTGTTCCACTGTTTTGGCGTCGTCACTCAGGTAGATGGCGTTGCCCAGCGACTTGCTCATCTTCGACTGCCCATCCGTTCCGGGCAGTAGTCTCTCGCTGGGCACCAGGGCTTCTGGCTCAGGAAAGACATCGGCACCATAGGTGTGGTTGAAACGGCGACCGATCTCCCGCGCGATCTCCACATGGGCTTCATTATCGCGGCCCACCGGCACCAGCACGGCTCGGGGCAGCAAAATGTCCACCGCCTGCAGAACGGGATAGCCAACCAGTCCAAAGGGGAGCGACTCATCATCCAGGGAGGCGGCACGCGCCATATCCTTAATGGTGGGCAGGCGCGACAGCCGGGGCAGGGTGATCAGCATTTCGAAATACAGGTTCAATTCAAAAGTAGCCGGGACATGGGACTGGAGGAAAATGGTGCTTTTTACCGGGTCGATGCCACAGGCCAGGTAATCCAGTACCAGCTCGCGAATGAAACCGGGTACCTCCACGACGTTCTCCTTCTCGGGTCTGGTTGTCAGAGTGTGCAGATCAGCAACGATGAAATAACAGTCGTATTCGTCTTGCAGCTTCACCCGGTTCTGAATGCTCCCCACGTAATGGCCCAGATGCAGTTTTCCAGTTGGCCGATCACCCGTGAGCAGGCGTTTCTTTAGATTTGTCATGCATTCCTCATTAATCGAGATTAGTGCTTGGAACCCGAAATCGGGTTACTCCAGATTGGTCAAAGTTTTCTCACGCTACCGGGGCTGATTATAACGATTACGAGGCATGATCGGCCGGATGGCTAAGAAGGTCCGGGGTGCGCATAACAATGCCATGCACTGTATCGCTCACTACTCAAAAACTATCGATAATCTCACATTCCTCTAATCCTTTTTGGCGTTATCGTTAAGCAACACTGTTAAAATGCGGAGATGGCGTACTGTGCATACGCACGGCATTCGGTAAGGCGTGCTTGTCGTTAAGGGTAAGGTAACACAGCGCGCCTTTTTTGCACTCATTTCCGGTCCTACTGGCAGTAGGTAAAGATGTGAAGGAGTTGAGTTAGACCATGACGAGTGTCCCTGGCCCACTTCGCTTACCGGACCCGAAAGCGAAGCCCAAGAAGAAGAAAATCGATATCCCCTATAACCGGTGGCAAAATCGAGCCAAGCGCTATACGAAGACCATCATCATTCTGGCCATCATCATTACCGTCGTTTTAATCGTCTATACGCTGGCCACTGCTGATGATGTCTCACTCAACATCTTTTTTGGCATCCTGGGCGGTATTGCGCAAATCCTGATGTATGTGCTCACCGCGATGTTCGGCATCGTGGTGCAGTTTGGCTTACTCTTCTGGTTCCTCTCACGTCCCAAGGTGGAAATCATCCGCCCTGGCGACGATACCACCGTCACCTTCGACGACTACTGGGGCCAGCCTCAACTCGTGAAGCTGGTGAAGCAATGGATGTCGCTCTTACGCGACCGGCGTGACTTTGAGAAGATGGGCGGCAAGTACATCAGCGGTCTGCTCCTGTATGGTCCGCCTGGCACGGGCAAGACGATGTTGGCCAAAGCCATTGCGGGTGAGTCGGGCATGGCTTTCATCTCGGCAGCCGGTACCAGCTTTCAAGGCATGTTTTGGGGCATGGACATCCTGATGGTGTTACGTTATGCCAAAACGGCACGCGACCTGGCGCGCAAGTACGGTGCATGCGTGGCTTATATCGATGAAATCGACGCGATTGGCCAGAACCGTGGCGGCGTGCGCGGTGGTGCAGGTGGTATGGGGGGCATGGTGAGTGGTACGGGCATGGGCCTGGGGATGTTCGCCTTGAGCACCCTGCTAAGCCAGATGGATGGCATGAACAACCCCACGCGCACCGATAAGGTAATGCGCCGCATCTGGAAGCTCTTCGGCAGGAGATACAACCCACACCGCAACTGGAATGTCATGTGGATGGGCAGCACAAACCGGCCCGATGTTCTGGATCCAGCACTTACCCGCTCTGGCCGTCTCGACACGAAGATTGCAGTAGATCCGCCTGACCGTGCAAGCCGCCGGCTTATTGTTGAGGGCTACCTGAGTAAGATTGTGCATGATGAGTCAGTGGACGTCGAGTCTATCGTGGCGGATACGAATGGCCTGACCCCCGCCGATATCGCTGGTGCCATCACTAAAGATGCGGTGCGCCTGGCTTTCTTCGACAGTCGCAAGAAAGTAACACAACGAGACATTGATAAGGCTTTTCTGGAGCAACAGATGGGCATGGAGACGCCCATCGAGGAAATGGAAGAACAGCAGCGACGCGTGTTGGCCTACCACGAGGCAGGTCATGTGATCGCGCAATATTACGTGATGCCCGACCAGAAGATCGTGCGGGCGACCATCGTACGGCTGTCAACCGGCTCGCAAGGGCACATGATGCCAGTGGATACAGTGGAGCAACACATTATCCCGGCCATGCGTTACGCTTATGACATCATCGTCAGTCTCGCTGGGCGTGCCTCAGAAAAGATTTACACTGGCCAGATCTTCGACTCGGTCGGTGGTGACTACCGCATTGTGCAGTACATGTTGATGCGCCTGGCCCATACCGGATTCTTCGGCCCGAAACTGGCTATGGAAGCAGCCGGACTTATGGCCGGTGGCTTAACGGCGAACATGAACGATAAGACGCTTGAAGAATACTGGTTGCAAATGGAAGATGCCACTGAGAAGCTATTGCGCCGGCACTGGAAAGAGGTGAGCGCCGTCGCCGAGGAATTACTGGTCAAAAACACCTTAAACGGTAAGGAAGTGGTGGAGATCATTGAGGCTAACCAGACGCCTGAATCGCTGAGCGAGAACATTATCCCCCGCACCCTGGCAGCCATGCGCGCACAAGCACTCTCGCAGGCACGCTCGGGTTATTCAGTGAGTGGACAGATTGTGGACGAACCGGAACTGGAGGCACCGCAGCGCAAGAATGGTACCAACGGCACCATCAGCACGACGGCACCGCAATCTGAGGGGCAAAACGCAGGGGAAAATGAGCAGGAAGAGGTAGTTGTCATTAACGGTAACAGCAACGGCTTGGTAAACCATAACGGCAACGGTCAGCATTCACCGGAACCTGAGATTGTTAGCAACGGCGCTGGTGGTTATGAGCCGCAACTTGAGAACGAGATTGAACCACAGTCGGAGCCGCAACTTGTAGACCAATCTGCACAGAGTGACCCTCAGGAACAAAAATGAGATTGCGGTACTTCCGCATCGTTCTGGTGGTACTCGGCGACGTTTGAAAAGACGGTATTTTACATCCCGTTTTTTCACCTATGGCGATCAATGCGAGCTTTTGTCCTTTCTGGCGGTGGTAACCGCGGGCCACTCGAGGTTGGAGCACTCAAGACCCTGCTGGAACACGGTATCACCCCTGAACTGATCATCGGATCGTCGGCAGGAGCACTGAATGGTGCACTTCTGGCAGCGAACCCTTGTTTGGAGCAAGTGCAGCGCATGGCAGAGCTGTGGCTTGAGGCTGGACGCAGAAAGGTGATTCGCTCGAATAATCTGGGTATGCTTTGGCAGATACTGCGTGGCCGAGATCATATGATGGACAACCGGTTTATGAGACGATTCGTGGATGGCTGCCTGCCGTCAGATCGGCGCAACTTTGGCGATTTGCCTGTTAAGCTCTATGTGACGACCGCGCATGTGGTGTCGCACACTCTTTATATTTATGGCGACGATCCTTCCGCCAGCATTGTAGACGCCGTAATGTCCAGCTCTGCCGTGCCAGGCTGTTTTCCACCCACCGTCTGTAATGGTGAAACGTTTGTAGATGGCGGCATCATTTCAAACCTGCCAGTGCAACTGGCGGTTGCGCGCGGTGCGACCGAAATATGGGCCGTCGATCTGGCTGTCAGTATGTCCACACCTCGCGCGGCCCTGGATCTTTTTACCCTCCTGAGCCTGACGATCATGCCGATGCTTTATGACGAAGTCTTGCATGAGCTGGAGACTGTAGCATCCATACCGGGGGTGATCGTCCACCATGTACCCATTTACGCCTTTCAAGATGTGATGCTGGGCGATTTCTCCAGAACCGAAGCGATGCTGGCAGAGGGGGAGCGAGTCATGCGTGAATACCTGGCGAACCCGCAGCCTAACGCGATCCACTACCCGATGCACTGGCACGAAGCGCAATTGCCACCAGGACCGCCAGGAACAAAACCGTATGTCAGTCAGGCAACAGCTAAAACCAGCTAATGAATGATGAACGATAACCCTACCATCACAGCCATGATAATGACAGCCAAAATACCGGTACGTTTCAGGTCGCCCAGCACATCGCCGTACTCAGACTTCCAGTCAACCGGTGCAGTGGCTGGGCGGCGTTGTGATGTGTCCTTTGAAGGTGTGGCAGCTGTCCCAACTGGTGAGGGCACAGGACGTACCGCCGTCGCTACAGGAACGTTGTAAGCTTCAGGAGGCAGGTTCAGGCGGCGCTGGCGTCGTGATTTCTTTGACATAGGGTCCTTTCTGACATGCTTTGTTATTTCCGCGCGCCGAGCCCAGTCCGTTCATCGTAAGCATCGCGCGCGTGCATCACCCCAAGAATACCATTAACCAGCGGCGCGCGTAACGGCTCTGGTGGAATAGGTAGCACCTTGCGTCCCACGAAGAACGTCTCGGTCAGTGGTGTGTGGCGGCCCCCAATCATGTCACTGATGGTTTGGCCGTTCAAGACTGCCAGGGCCAGCCCATGCCCCATGCAACCGGCGGCATAGATGGCCCGCTGCCCGCTACCGATGTAGCCCAGCACCGGTGCCAGGTCGAAGGTGGCCGAGATCGGTCCACCCCAATGGTGGGTGATCTTGATACCACGCAGAGCAGGGAAAGTTGTGTGGATAAAGCGTTCCAGATGGTCGAAGGCAGGCGCATACCGGTCGATGCCGAGGACATTATCGTAGAAGTAGTGCACATCTCCACCACCTACTAGTAGCCGATTATCGGACATAAGCCTGTAATAGTGTTCCTGATTTCGCGCGTCGACGATGGCCTCTCTTCCCTGCCAGTGCACGCCGTCCCGTTGTGCAGGCGTGAGCGGCTCGGTGAGTACGACATAGGTGTGGAGCGGGACTTGCCGGTTCTGCACCTGCTGGAATTGGGCTGCAGACGCGCCAGTCGCCAGCACCAGCCTGTCAGCTTCCACGGCACCATGAGGTGTTTGAGCACGAATCGGATGTGTGAACTCCAGGTTCATGACGGGGCTGTGCTCATAAACCTCGGCTCCAATACCGACGGCTAAGCGTTTGAGCTCGCGTACGAAGCGGGTGGGGTTTAGCAATGCCGCCGGCCGCGATCGTATGGCGCCCAGATAGGTGGGTGAGTCGACCAGAGTCCGTAATTCAGCGGTCCCAATCCACTCGTTTCCTTCAATGCCCAAAGTTTGCGCCCGTTCTGCTTCGCGTGCCAGGCGCTGCACGTAGGCAGGAGTCGTTGCCACATGCAGCAGGTCGGTGGGAACATACTCACAATCCAGATTACGTTCATGGATGAGTTGGTCTACATATTGCACGGCGCGCTTCATGTAGCGCTGTGCCTGCACCGCACTCGGTTGCCCAAAACGCAGCGACGTCAATTTGAAGGATTGCC
>JAJYKL010000088.1 GCA_021788625.1 Chloroflexota bacterium | reverse complement strand
CCTTGATTCAAGGGCGTGGGCGGCATGGAATGAGCGTGTGCCTGAGTTGAGTATTGATCAACTGTTCGCCTCCGTAACGCCGAAGCACGCTCACGCCACCCGCAAGTTCTGCTTGAGGTAGTCGCCCGACGCGAGGTGGTCAAACAGGTCCGCGTCAGGTAACACTGCGATGTCGGATGCGTGTGCTTCTCCCCCACAGCCTAATATACCTCCTGAGTCGATAACCGAATGGCGAGGACGTGACCGACCCGCGGCACGGAAGTGCGCGCCAGTGGGAGGGGTTATGATGTTCGATGCAATCATAGTGACGAACTTGAGCAAGTCCAACCTCAGGCGCTCCAGCCTGAGCTTGTGAATAAGTATGACTGCCTCTTTCCCAATTGTGTTCGACGCACTGAAGCCGTCTGTGGAGCGGATCCTTGAACAATCTCTGCACGTGCAGGTCGGCATCGCACAGGCCGTGCTATTGACCGACGCGCAGCGGCGCAATCGCGTCTGGCGCATCACACTTGATCGGCAAAGCGCGCCGCTCCTGAGCAGCGTCATCGTGAAGCAGGTCCGACCAGAGGGTTATGACCCCGAAAATCCTGCGGCTCCGGACACGCAGCGCTTCTTCAGCGACTGGGCGGGGGCGCAGTTCGTGAGCGAGGTGTGCCGCGCGCCACACGGTCCGCACTTTTATGGTGGGGACCGCCGGGCGGGCTTCATCGTTTTAGAAGACCTGGGCGAGCATCATAGCCTGGTGGAGCCACTGCTTGCAGGCGACCGGTCTGCTGCCATGCGCGCCCTGATGGCATATGTCCGGCGGCTGGGGCGGCTGCACGCAGAGGCGATGGGGCACGAGGGCGAGTTCGACGCGATCGTGCGGGTACTGCGTCTGCAGGCGCCGTCACAGGTCAAGTGGGAGGTCGAGTGGGCGGGCCAAGTGAAGCAACACCTCGACCCGCTGATTGTCCGCCTTGACAGGTATCTGGCTGAATTGGGACTGACCGTGGGGGCCGCTGCACGAGGCGACATTCATGAGGCGTTCAAGGGGGTCTTCGGCCCCAGCCCGTTCCGGACCTTCATCCACACCGATCCCTGCCCCGACAACGTGTTCTACGACGGCGAGACGATGCGCATCTTCGACTTCGAGTTCGCGCGCTTTGGAAACGCGCTGCTCGACGGTCTGTACTGCCGGGTGCCCTTCCCGACCTGCTGGTGCGCGAACTGCGTCCCGCTGGATGTGGTGGCACAAGTGGAGCAGGAATACCGGGTGACCCTGGCAGCAGCGTGCCCCGCAGCCCTGGACGACGAGTTGTTCTACGCAGGGGTGGCTGCCATCACGGCTCACTGGGCGTGCGTGAGGCTGGCGGAGCCAGAAGAGACACTGAAGGAGGATCACCAGTGGGGTATTGCCGGCGTGAGGGCGCGTCTGCTCACACAACTGACGACGTTCGTGGAAGCGGCTCGTCTCGCTGGACGGTTCGTCGCGTTCCGGGCTACCTGTGAGCAGGTGTTGGTGAAACTGGCACAGCGTTGGCCGGATGCCTATCCCCTCCCGTATTACCCGGCGTTTCGTTAGCAGATCGGCCACGCGCTTAATGTGCCATCGCTCGCCGGAAGCCGCCTCCAGACCTGACCGTTGAACCCGAGCACGGCGCAGCGCCTCGGGAGCAGCCTGGTCCTGACTGGCACACTGCGCGCTGGCGTCATCGATCGCGCCCGTGTCAACTCTGCATGAGTGCGCCGCCTGCCTCGGGCTGCTCATACAGGCTACACTCATACCCAACTGCGGGAAGGTGAGGCAAATCGTGCCCTATTTGCGCATATACTTTGGTGATGCGAACAAAAAAGGAGTTATCGCCGGAACAACGCGAAGTACTGCTCAAAACATTGAAAGACCGCTTCGAGAAAAATATGAGCCGCCATATAGGTCTTGAGTGGGCCACGTTACAGGTAAAACTGGAAGCTAATACGGAGAAACTGTGGTCACTCAATGAGATGGAACAGACGGGCGGCGAACCAGATGTTGTGGGTTATGACAGAAAGACGGGCGAATTCCTTTTTTATGATTGTTCAGCGGAAAGTCCTACAGGCCGCAGAAATGTTTGTTACGACCGTGAAGGGCTGGAGACAAGGAAAGTAGCAAAGCCGGAACATAACGCCCTTGATATGGCTGCTGCCATGGGCATTGAGCTCTTAACGGAAGAACAGTACCGGGAGCTGCAGAAACTTGGAAATTTCGATACGAAAACGTCGAGCTGGGTGAAAACACCTGCCGATATTCGGAAACTCGGCGGCGCCCTCTTTGCCGATCGCCGCTACGACCATGTCTTCGTGTATCACAACAGCGCGCCCTGTTATTACAACGGCAGGGCGTTCCGTGGCTCGCTCAGGGTATAAAGCAGCTTGCAGTTAACAAGAAGGTTCCCATCTGTACGGGATATATCACTACGACCCCTGCGAACTCTGCCCCTGATCGCGCTTCTTGAGCAAATCAGTGATGCGCGTCTGGTCCAGCTCTCCACGCGCCTTCACGTTGTCTTCGCGCTGCGCCGTCTGCTCAACGCTCGCCTTGAGCTCTTCCTGCACCTGCTCCGTTTCCCTGTGCTGCTGGCACCGGGTCTGTTGCAGGTTCTCCAGGCTGCTCGTGTTGCCCTCGTGCTCGCCTGCCTGCAGCAACCGGCGGCGCGCCTCGCCCAATTGCGTTTGCAGGTCCTGGATCTCAATGTGCAACTTCTCACTGGTGGCCGCGTAAGACTTCCAGCGCTCGCTGAGGCGCAGCAGCCTGGTCTGGGTCTGGTTCAGTTGTGCCAGCTTGACACGCGCCAATTCATCCTGCTTATTGAGCACAGCTCTGTTCGCCTCGGCTTCCAGGGCTTCGGCCTGCGCGCGCGCGTCACGCCAGTCCTGCTCGGCGCGTTTCTCACGCGCCACGGCCATAGCCAGTTGCTCGTTCAATTTGGCCACACGCTGGTCGGCTGTCTTCAACAGCCTGGCGGTATGCTCCCTGGGCGCTGTAGGCTCCTCTGCCAACAGGTCATTCACTGTCGCGCGGAGGGCGGTTGAAAGTTGATTAATCAAATTCATATCCGATCTCTACTTCAGTAGCGGCGCACAGGTCAACATCAGCATGGTGATCTGGATCGCTCCAGGTTAGTGAGCTGCAGTGCCGCCAGTACAGACAGAGCGGTCAATGGCGGGTTATCGCCGGCGCCTATAAGTGCCAACAATGTGGTTAGTATGACGTGGATTGACTGTTTTCTCAATCAGTAAGTGTAGCAAAGCCACTGGATCGTGCATGACAATAATCTGACAGACGGGAAAACAACGAGCGATAAACTCGCTATGCAAGAAGGTGCGCGCTTCCGTCTGGCCGGGGTGCAGGTTAGTGAAGCGGGACAAATTGCGTCCTGGTCGATCTTCTCTGTGCGTGTGATATCAAAACAGGCGGGTGGTAAAGCCACCCGCCTGTTCATAATGCTCAGGACAGTGCGGGCTTACGCTGACGTTGAAGACTTCTCTTCGATCAGCCCGATATAGGTGCCCACCTCGTAGAAGGCTTTAATGACCCGCTCGATCTGCTCGTCGGTGTGCGTGGCCATGTAGCTGGTGCGTAGCAAGCTCTTGTTCGGCGGCACGCCGGGAGGCAGCACCGGGTTCACATAAATGCCGTGGTCATAGAACGACTTCCAGGCGAATACCGTGTTCATTTCGCTGCCGATGTACACGGGCACCACGGGCGTGACACTCTCGCCGCAGTTGTAACCCATCTGGCGCAGGGCAGTGCGTACCTTGCTGGCCTGCCGGTGCACCTGCTGTACATAGCCCGGGTCTGCCTCGATCACATCCAGGCAGGCCAGTACGGCCGCGGCGTTCGAAGGCGGCATGCTGGCACTGAAGATGAACGGGCGCGCATGGTGTTGGATGTAATCGATCACATCTCGCTCCCCGGCAATCACTCCGCCCAGCGAAGCGAACGACTTGCTAAACGTGCCCATGATCAGGTCCACATCATTAATGGCATTGAAATGCCAGCTCGTGCCGCGCCCACCCGGGCCCATCACACCCAGGCCGTGTGCATCATCCAGGAAGAAACGCGACCCATACTGCTTGCACAACGCAACGATCTCCGGCACATTGGCCAGGTCACCACCCATCGAGTACACGCCATCCACGATCACCATGCACGGTGAGCCGGTCGACTCCTTCAGCACGCGCTCCAGGTCCTCCATGTCGTTATGGCGGTAGCGCTTCATCTGACAGCCTGCCATTTTCACGGCGTCCACCAGCGAAGCGTGCACATCTTTGTCGCAAATCGCCACGTCGTCCCGGTCCATTAGCGCGCTAATGGAACCCAGGTTGGTCTGGTAGCCTGTACTGAAAACGATGGCCGCTTCCTTGCCAATAAACACCGCCAGGCGCCGCTCCAGCTCCTTGTGTAGCTCGAGCGAGCCGTTCAGGAAGCGGCTGCCGGTGCAGGATGTGCCATACTTTTGAATCGCCTCAATGGCTGCCTGCCGTACATGCGGGTGTGTGGTGAGCCCCAGGTAATTGTTGGAGCCAATCATGATCAGACGTTTGCCGTCGATCACGACCTCTGTACCCTCGGTCTCGGAGAGAGGCTTGAAGTAGGGGTAGATGCCTGTCTCGCGACCCATGCGCGCCGCCTGCAGAATACTATCGGTTGCGATTTTGCTAAACAAATCAGCCATACGGTTTACCTCGTTCGTCTTCCAATTACACTGCGCTACTCTTCCTCTTCCTTGCGCTCAGCCTTGTGCTTGGTGATGATCGCCTGTGCCAGGTGGCTGGGCACCTGGGCATAGCGATCGAACTTCTGTTCGTAGATGCCGCGGCCCTGGGTCAGGCTGCGCAGGTCATTCGAGTAGCGCTGCATCTCGGCCAGCGGCGCGTCAGCCGTGATGACAGCCTTGTTGCCCACCTGCTCCATGCTGACGATCTGGGCGCGCTTGGTGTTCAGGTTGCCCATCACGTCACCCGCATTGTCCTCCGGCACGAAGATGGTGAAGCGGTAGATCGGCTCTAGCAGGATGGGGCCGGCCAGCTCGAACGCTTCGCGAAATACGCGTCGCGAGCAGATTTCGAACGCAATGGGTTTGGAGTCCACCGGATGTTCCTTGCCGTCCAGCACCATACACTTCACGTCGGACACGGTGTAGCCGGCGACCACACCGGTCTCCATGACGCTGCGGATTCCCTTCTCAATGCTGGATTGGTAGGAGTTGCTGATGGCGCCACCAAATACCTTCCACTCGAACTCATACCCCGCTCCGGGCGCAGTCGGTTCGACGGCCATCTCGATCTCGGCGAACTGTCCCGCGCCACCGGTTTGCTTCTTGTGGCGATAACGACTCTGACCGTGCTTGGTGATGGCCTCATGGTACTCCACTTTCGGGATGGTCGTTTCTACATCCACGCCGAACTTGTTGTGCAACTTGGCGATGGCCACTTCGATGTGGTTCTGGCCCATGCCGCGCAGGATCATTTCGGACGTGGCCGCTTCGGTATTCCAGTGCAGGCTGGGGTCCTCTTCGCAGATACGGGTGAGCGAGGGACTGAGCTTGGCAGTGTCGTTCTTCGAGCGAGGGTGTACAGCCACGGCGAACAGCGGATTCGGGAACTCGATGTGCGGCAGGGCAACGACGTGCTGGCGGTCGCACAGGGTGTCACCCGTCTGCGCCTGCGCCAACTTGGTCACAATGCCCAGATCGCCGCAGTTGAGTTGGCCAATCGGCATCTGCTCCTGGCCACGCGGCACATAGACAGTGCTGATACGCTCCTCCGAGTTGGTGCGAGAAACCACCAGGCGGGTATCGCCGCCGTGCAGGCTCCCATTCATCACGCGGAAGTACGAAACCTTGCCCACAAATGGATCGGCCACTGTTTTGTAGACAAACAACACGGTGCCTTGCAGCCCCTGGGGAGCAGGCATGTCGCTTGGTGCTGGAGCGTAGTTCACCAGTGAGTACAGCATGGCACTGGCACCGATCCCGCTGGCCGGAGCCACGTAAAACACGGGTACAAAGCTGCGCTTGCGGATGGCCGAGCGCAGCCCGCGGATGAAATCCTGGTCATCCAAAGTTCCCGCGTCGAAGTACTTCTCCATCAGGTCGTCCTCGCCTTCGGCGGCGGCCTCCAGGAGCTTCTCGCGCGCCTGCTCCACCTCGCCGGCCATGTCAGGCGGGACCTCGGCGACGTCTCCCTTGGGGCCCTTCAGGTACTTGCGACTGACCAGATCGATCACCCCGCTAAATCCGGTCTGTGAGCCGACCGGCAACATCAGCGGGACAATGTTGGAGTGGAACGCTTCGTGCAGGCTGGCCAGCACCTGGCTGAAATTGGCATTCTCACGGTCCATGCGCGAGATCACCACACCGCGTGGAGTTTGGGCGTCTTCGACAGTTTGCATGGCCAACTCAGTGCCCACCTCGATGCCCGCCACAGCGTCCACGAAGATCAGTGCCAGGTCGGCTACGCGCACCGTACTCTTCATTTCGCCAGCGAAGTCGGGGAAGCCAGGCGTGTCGAGCAGGTTGATCTTATGATCTTTCCACTCGACCGGGATCACGCTCAGGTTGAGCGACTGACTGCGGCGCTTCTCCTCAGTGTCATAGTCGGCAAGGGTGGTGCCATCTTCCACTCGCCCCTGGCGAGTGGTGTTGCCGGCTGCAAACAACAGCGCCTCGGTGAAGGTAGTTTTGCCGCTCGCGCCGTGCCCAAGCAATACCACGTTGCGCAACTTGTCCGTTGCATACTCGTTCATATATAAACTCTCACAACCTCCAGATCAGGCAGATTTCCTTGCGCTGAGGAATGCCGTCGGCGCCTCCCTCGTGAGCGCGATAGAGTGTTTTGATTTCATCTTGATCGGCGATGCGCTCCGCGCGCGAGCACGCATGACCCCGTGCGAGAAAACCAGAGCCGGGCTCGTGGTTCGCAGGGGCGGACTCCAGAATGGGCTTAAGCACGTCCTGCCGTACCTCACGGCGTGTGATAACGGCCTAGTCCAGTGACGAGGTTGCGTTCCTCGACCCGTTGTTTAGCCTCGCTGAGGCTCGTCGGTCTGGCAGGCGTGATTCCTTTCCGATAGGGTGCCATGACGTCTCATTCACTTTGAGCATCCGGTTCCAAGTTGACTGGATTTTAACCGATGCTGTGGCGTACCACAACACGCTTGAGCGCAGCGACTGTGAAATAATGCTGATTCTACATGAGCGTCGTGCGTGTGGCGAACCCTGCTCTTCTCAAGCGCTTGCGAGCCTACCGGGCACGCACCTTTCACACCGCGCCGGGGAGTCGCGTCCGGAGCCAGGACGAAGCGATCGAGTTCGTCGACGAGCGTGGTTTTGCTTTCTTTTGGCCCATCAAGGAAGTGAACCTGCCCAGCCTGTGGGTGGCCGTGGCTGGCGACCGCCCTGTGGCCGATGCGCACGACGACCCCGGTCACGTGACCTGGGGTTGGAAGGACTCGTTGCTGGGACAGCGCCGCTGGTACTACGCCAAGGTATTGCGTCACAGGTCCACGCTGATCTCGCTGCGGGTGGCGCCCTACTTTTACGCGCTGTCGGAGAACTTCGGCGCGCCGGAGGAGGACTACCTGCTGCAGTACGAGCAGGGGCTGCTCAGCACGGACGCAAAACAGATTTACGAAACGCTCCTGCGCGAGGGAGCGCTGCACACCATCCAGCTGCGTCGCGCCGCAGGGCTGAATCAGGCGGGCACCGACTATCGCTTCAACCGCGCGTTGCTGGAACTGGAGGCCGACTTTAAGGTGCTGCCCATCGGCGTGGCTCAGGCGGGTGCCTGGCGTTACGCCTTTACCTGCGACATCGTGGCGCGGCACTTCCCCCATTTACCCGACCAGGCGCGCGCCATCACGCATGGACAGGCACGCCATAAGCTGGCCGAGCTCTATCTGTGCTCGGTGGGTGCTGCACGGGTGCAGGACCTGATCAAGCTCTTTGGTTGGAAGCGAGACGCCGCTGAGCGCGCGCTCGGTGTGCTGGCCGAGCGCGGCCTGCTGCGCGGCGGGATTGATCTCGGAGGCCAGGGCAGCGACTGGTTCGTGCTGAGCGAGCTGCTGTAAAGCCCCGTGCGCCGCCGTGGAGCGTGAGCGCCCGATACCGCTTGCCATACTACAATGCCGTGCCACTCACCAGAAGCGTTCACAGCCCGCCATCCATAGAGCGCACGACGTCTTCATCCGCTACTCACACGAGGACAAGCCGGCTGCCTCTCTGCCAGCCCAGGCGTAAATTCCTCCCCATTCGATTGTGGAACAGGTTGCCGGACCGGCGCACGGGGATGCCCAAGCTGCACGGGAGGTTGAACAACATGCAATCGCCCTGGACCTCCTTAACAAGCCGTAAACATTTTGTTGCCACTTTGATATAATCCGCGGCATTCTTTTCCGCGTTGAGTTGCATGGTTTGTGGTGATGTTGTCCATTGGAGGTTGTCATGGGTACCGGCGTGGTTCGTCGTGTTGTCACCTTGACTCTATGCCTTACCGTCAGTTCAACGTCTCTTCCCCGCCCAGTCACCAGTGCGAGTACTGCGCTCTCCCTCAATAATCATGAGCACACTCGCGTAGATGATATCTCTTACTCCCCTCACCTGCCGGTTGCCGGTGCGCCAGTCAAGGCGCCATCCCTCATCACGCCAGCGCGAGGCTCGCGCACTGTGGCGGGCACGGCGCAGGCGCAGCCCCAACAACCCCCAGACCTGGCGAGCCCGCTGAGCATCTACCACATCCAGTCCGCACAAACTGCAGCCGGTGTGCTATCACAAACGCTGGTCGTCACCTTTAGTGTGCGCAACAATCTCGCGCCACTGTCGAAACCGCAAATCCCCCCCTCCAGCACCATCACCGACACATTGGCGCAACTGTCGGCATTCGATTTCGCCGCCGACGGCAACACCGTTCACGACGTCGTGCTGGCCGACGTGCTCACCGGCTCCGTATCGCTCATCAATGCGGTGCCCGCCGCCGACGCGCAGGCCGGGCGGTTGATTCTGAACCTGGGCGACATCCCGCCGCTGCAGATCGTCACCGCGACGGTGATGCTGCACGTCCCGTCCGCCGCACCGGCGGGTCTGTCGCTCGACGTAGGCGCGGTCGCCTCGGGCTTAGCCCAGGGGCGCTACGCGAGCGCCGCCGGCATGCCCCTGGCGTTCCCGCCCGACAACCTCAGCCAGTGGCTGGTCCGCACCGTCGACGCCGACACGCAGGACGAGTACATGCTGCGGCAGCTCGGCACCCTGGGCAGCGACCCGCTCAACGCATTTGCCTACGTGCAGTCACTGGGCTACGACTCGTACAAGGGTGCGCTGCGCGGCACACGCGGCACGCTGTGGAGCCAGGCAGGCAACTCGTTGGACAAGGCCAGCCTGCTCATCGCCATGCTGCGCGCCAGCGGCATACCCGCCCGCTATCGACACGGCGCGCTGGATGTCACCACCACCCAGGCGCTCATTGCCTCAATGTTCCCGCCCGCGCCGAGCGCCCTGGGCACGGTCCCGGCGGGGGGCTTTATCAGCGACCCGGTCAACGACCCACAGATCCTGGCGGAAAGCAGCGACCACTGGTGGGCGGAGGCCTACCTGCCCGGTACGGGCACCTGGACCGACCTCGACCCCTCCTTCGCCGACGCCACCCCCGGCCAGACCTTCGTCAGCCCCGCCAACCTCGCCACGGACGGCAGCGACCACGCCGCCCAGGTGCCGGACGCGCTGCGCCACAAGGTGACGTTCACCCTGCGCGTCGAGCAGTACAACAACTACAACGGCGGGCAGTTGAGCGTGATCGTCCCGCTCAGCGCCACCTTCAACACCGAGGAGCTGGTCGGCAACCCCGTGACGCTCGGCCACCTGGTGAACCAGAGCGCCAGCGGCGGCTTCATCTTCTCCGTGCAAACCACCGACTACACGCCCTACCTGCTGGTGGGCGGGCGTGGCGAGGCGATCCAGGGTTCGCCCTGGCAAGATCTGGTCACCAACTTCGGCGAGTTCGCCAGCGTCTCCACGGCGGAGTGGCTGGACGTCGAATTGCGCAACAGCGACGGCCTGACGCAGACCTTCGAGCGCACGGTGGCCGATCGCATCGGCATTGCCGCGCGCATGGGCATCACCGGAACCAATGTGACCGTCGGCTCGGGCAGCGGGCCGTTGGTGGATGAGGTGCAGCAGGTCACCGTGCTGGTCGCGCCCTCCGCCGTAGCGCCGGAAGTCATGAACGCCTACGACCCGGAGATGCTGGAATCGGCGGTGCAGGCGCAGGGCGTAGCCGACACCATCGGCGCGGTACAGGCCAGCGCTGGCGATGCCACCCGGTTGACTGCCCTGCTGCCGGCCATGCTCGACGCCCGCTTGCAGCTGCGCAACACGGTGCGCGCGGTCAACACCCTCGAACTGTTGAACTTCGCGGCCAATTCCGACTTCGGCCTGCGCCAGTTGGGCGCGACGTTCATGGTCAAGCCCTATTACGACGCCCCGCGCGTGCTGATCGCCGCGGCGGACGAATCTACCATCAGCCGGACAGCCCAGATGTCGCTCGACCTGCTTCACGACGACGTGCGCACGGTGCTCTACCCGGGCCAGTCGCTGCAAGGGCTGATCGGCTTCAACTTCGCGCGCGGGTTGGTGGAGATGTCGCTGGAGGCGACGACGCTGGAGCGGGCTTACGGCAGCGGCACGGTCAGCGGCGTGTCCACCGTGTTCGACGCGGCCAGACGGCAGGACATCCCCCTCGCCTTCATCGGGCTGCAGAACCTGGACGACCTGAACGCGCTGCAGATATCGGACCAGGCCCGCGCGCGCATCACGCAGGCCGTTCAGGAGCAGCCGCAGTTGGTCGCGATCGTGCCGGCGCAAGCCGTCATCGTCTCCGGCCAACTTCAGACCGGCTGGTTGCTGGTCGACCCCTACAACGGCCACACCGTCGACGTGATGGAGAACGGCCAGCACCAATCCATTGTTGAGTATGCGTATGTGCTGAACAGCAACCTGGACAAGACGGCTGACGCACTCATCGGCTTCGTCCATGGGTTCACCGCGTACGCGTACGCCTTCGTCGCGTATTTTCTACAGGGCATTCCGTTTGACACCATCAGCGTGAAAGACGCCTGGAACGGCGCGTCGAAGAAGGCCCTGGATTACGTGAAAACGACGGCGGATCAGATCGCCGCTGATGCCAAGACGACGATCCATTACGTCCCGGGCGCCAAGGAAATGCAGAGCCACATCGATGCCTATCTGAACGGCGTGGGAGCCGATGTCACGATCAAAATCTCGGTGCCGGACATTCCCGATTGGGCCTCCAAGGTCGGGGTGCAAAACAGTTGGTCGCCGCCGCCCGTGAAGGTCGTTGAGATTCCCTTGGGATTCGTGAATGGCGCCTACGCGGCGCAAGCGATGTTCGGCACGATGACCGATCCACCCCTGCCGGACATGCTGTATGCGCCGCTGGACGTGGCGCACCCGGCTGTCGTGCGCACCACCGGCAGCCTGACCGCCTCGGCCACCGTCGCCGGCAGCTCCGTCAGCGCCACGCTTGTGACCGCCGCGAGCTGGATCGCCGGCGGCACGAGCGCCGACTGGCATACGGCGCCCGCGGCGCAAAACGGCTTCGCCTACACGTCGCTTACTCTAGCCAGCGCCAGCGCGCGCGACGCCAGCGGGAATCTACTCGGCAGCGGCTCCATTCAAGCCACGCCGGCAACGTCTTCAGCGTTGGCGCTCGTCGGTGGCGCCGCCGCGGCCCAGACCGGCTCCGGCAGCGCCGGCTTCTACGCCCCGCTTCTGCCCGGCCTCGCGGCGGGCACCGCGTGGGACGCCTACTCCGCGCAGTTGTCTTCCACCACGCCGTACACGCTCGCCCTGAGCGATGCCGTCGTCGTGTTGAACGGCCAGACCTACACCGGCTCGTTCACGATCACCGCCTCCGGTTCCGGGTCCGTCACGGGAGCCGGCCTAACCGCCGCGCCCAACTTCGCCCCAGCGTACACCGCCCAGGCAACTGGCACTCTGCTGTCTGTGGCCGCGCCCGCCGGTACGTTTACCGCCGGGTCAACCACTGTGGCCGTGCCGAACGGGGTGGCGCTCGGCAACTACAACGGCTCGCTGGACCTGACCGAGGCGACCACGTCAACGGACCGCCTGACCCTCAACGGCAACGCCAGCTTCTTCACCCTGGACCTCTCACCCAACACCGGCGCCACGACACCAGTTGCGCCGCTCGCGTTCCAGGCTCACGTCACGGCCAACTACGCCGACGTCTACACGCTGACGCTGAGCGCACCGGACGGCTGGGGCGCGGCGGTTGGTGCCGACGGCGCCATGACGCTCACGCCGCCTGCCGGCGCGCCGGCCGGACAGTACCGGGCGCTGGTCGTGGCGCAGTCGCACGCCTTCCCCGACCTGCAGGTCGCGGCCGTCTACGCTGCCACGGTGAACCCCTATGAGGGCATGCAACTGACGGTCTCGAACGACCCTCTCACCACCGTGCCGTGGGGCCCCATCAGCGGCAACGCTACCCAGGACGTGAACAACGGCCAGGCGCAGATCCCCGGCGCGGCCTACACCGTAGACGTCACCAACACCTCCAACCTGTCGCACACCTTCCTGATCACGGTGACGGGCCTACCCTCCGGCTGGGCGCTGCTGGGCGGCCAGGCGCCGGGCGATACGGCGGCGCGGCTGACCCTGCCGGCCGGCGTGCACGGCTCGCTGGGCCTCTACATCTCGCCGACCCTGGCCGCGCTGCCGGCACCTGGAACCAACTACCCCATCGACGTCGTGGCCACTGCACTGGAGAACCCGGCGCTGAGCAGCCAGGCCAGCAACACCTTTGTCATGCCGGCACTCGCCTATGCACAACTTAGCGGCACCCCGACGGTGGTGTACTCTTCGCCGGGGTACTCGGCAACTCTCGATCTGGTGTTGCGCAATGTCGGTAACACCTCAGCGGCGTTCGCGATCAGCGTTACACAACCGGTGAGCACGTGGAGTGTCTCGCTGGCATCTCCTCTCACTATCGACGCAGGGCAGGTTGTCACGCAACCCCTCCAGCTCCAAACGCCGGATGGCACGCTGGGATCCAGTTACATTGTCGACTTTCAGACCACTTCCGGCGCCTACCTGCAAAGCGCGTCGATCGGCGTGCGCATGGTCGGCCCCATCGCCGCCTGCCTCTCCACGGCAGCGGACGGGCTGGTAGCGCTGGTGGATGGCGCGAGCATACAACCCACCATGCCCGCCGCGGCGCAAAGCGCCACAGCGGCTATTTCGGCGCTGGAACTCAACCCCGCCAGCCCCACATTGAAACAGCAAGCCGTCTCGGCGCTGAACACGTGGATGGACGAACTCGCCGGCTTTGCCACCCTGCCATCGGTCATCTCGCTGCGCTCCACCACCACGGCCCTCTCCAGCGATACAGATGCCTTTGCCATTACCTCTGATCTGGGCGCGCTGTGCACGGCTGCCCGTGCGCTCGGTCCCCAGATAACGCTAGCCAGGAGCTACGCCTTCACCGCCCGCTTCAACCCCGACGCGGTGCTCACCCTGGCCGGTATGCCAGTGAGCGGCACCTTCACCCTTTCCAACCAGGGTGCGCTGACCACGACGTACCTGATCACGTTCCAGACGCCCATTGCCAACCTCACCTCACCGCCACCGGTCACGCTCGCACCGGGGGAAGTGTATACACAAAGCTACGTTGTGCTCACGTCCACCGCTGGCTTCTACCACTTCTTCGCCGATGTCGCGGCGCTCACCGGTTCGTCCGTGCTGCCGGTGCTGCCGGACCGCGCCAGTGGCGGTGTGAACGTGGTGGACAGCCTGGCAAACGTGGCTTCAGTCTCTGCCAACCCCTCGTTCGTTGAGACCGGCGCGAGCGCCATAGCGTTCTCGGCGCTGGTGGCGGATGTAGCCAACTGGCCATTGGGCGGCGAGGCGTCGCTGCAGGTCAGCGCGCCCAGTGGCGAGCTCATGCTGACCCGCACACAGCCAATCGCCTTCGTCACGGGCCAGACGTACAACACGATTGACTTCGGCGCGCTCAACACATCTGGCTTCCTGACCGGCGTGTACACTGTGTCCGTCAGCGTGGTGATCAGCGACCCGGTCGCGCTATCCGGCGTTGCGCCGGCCAGCGGGTTCGGGCTATTCAGCGTTGGCCAGGGCTTGCAGGTCTCGGCAGCCGTGTCGCCATCCGTCGTCGCACCGGGCGACGCCGTGGTCACCACCACCATTTCCACCCAGCGCGTCAACGTGAACGGTGCTGATGTGTCGCCCACCGCCATCAGCACGCAGACCCTTGTCATCGACTCGCGCGTCAATGGCGACCCCGCCAACCCCCTGGTGGGCATTCCTGTAACGCTCACGGCCGGCACCTACGACTTTGTCATCGCCGACGGCGCCTATGAGCAATATCCCCAAGGTCCCTGGTACGACGCCGTGCGAGCCAGCCTCTACTACACCAGTGCGGAGGCGAGTGAATATTGGCTGGGGTATGGCAACGACTACTACATAGGTGGTTCCCTCACACCGCAACAGGCGATCGCGCTGAATCGCGGTCGCTTCGCGCGGGCGTACGTGTCGTCTACGGCGACGTTGCGCCTGTGGGTGCAGTCGAGCGCACCGGCCAGCGACGTGGGCAGCGTAACCGTCAACGTGCTGCTGGTGCGCGAGCCCAGCGACGCGTTGAATCGCCGCGTGGAGGGCGCCCTCGGTCTGGCCTTACCGCGCCAGACGGCTGAGACGCTGGCCTTCAATGGCTGGACCGACAGCAACTGGTGCCTGGCCTGCCACATTCAATCACAGGCGTTGATCGGTCTGGATGCGGCCGCGCAGAAGCTGCCGACGAATCTGGGCGATGCGCATGCGATGGACATCCTGCGCGACTACATCCAGGGCTCTGTGGATTCAAACGGCATAGCTCAGAACAACAACTCCGGTCTGCCCGTCGGCGCGACCAGCTTCGCGCTCTGGGCGCTGGTGCGCGACGCAGATCGCCCCCGCGCGGCTGCTGCGCCAAACCTGTGGCCTGCCGGAGTCCGTCGCTTCGACGCCAATGATCCCAGCATTCGCTACGATGGCGCCACCCTTAATGCCTCGCCCACCTGGGTTTATGCCAGCACGTCCGGATTCGCAGCGCGGGCCAGCGGCAATGTTATTGCGTACACCAGTTCGCCCAGCGACACGGTCTCGCTAACGTTCAGCGGTACCTGGGCAGGTGTTGACCTGCTGGGTAATAGTGATGGCGGCATCGTCGAGGTGTATATCGACGGGGTCAGCCAGGGCACGATCGACACGTACCGCCGCACATGGCAGAGCATCGCGCAGTACTACACTTTTGCCTCCGGCACGCATACCATCCTCGTCAAAAACCTGGCGCAGCACAACCCGCTCTCGTCCAACGTCTACCTCCACTTCAACTTCTTCGACATCTGGGACGGCTCAACCATGCCCGACGGCTTTTTCCTGCCGTCGGACTCACGCGTGTGGATCGGTGCCAGCGGATGGAACGACGTCAGCGACCCCATTGCCTCCGGCGGCACCTATCTGTCAGGCGGCAGCGACATCTGGTTCCCCTTCACTGGCGACTCGGTTGGCTATCAGGCCTACGTGGCACCGTGGGAAGGCGAGGTCGCACTGGAGGTGGATGGCAAGCTCATGGCGCGTCCCAACCTGTACAGCCAGGTACCCGCCACACGCACCTTCTCGCTGAACGGACTGGGTGCCGGGCCACACGTGCTGCACCTCTATAGCTACCGTGGCAATGCCACCTTCAACGCGTTTTTCGCGCCGGGCGCCGCGCCTTTTGTCTCGCTGCCCGCACACACGGGGCTGTCGCGCTACGAGGAGGACGATCCGGCTCTGCTCTACGATGGTGCACCGTTCAATAGCTCGAGCGCATCGTGGAGCATGGGCGTAGTCAACCGCGCCAGCTCAGGCTGGTCGGCATGGTCGCACACCATGAGCGACACGGTCAGCCTGGTGTTCACCGGTACGTGGGTGGGACTGGGGTTCGTGACCAGCGGCAACGCGGGCCTGGCCGCGGTAACCCTTGACGGCTCGGCAGTGGACACGGTGGACACCTTTGGTAATACCGACAACGTGATGAGCCGCTACTATGGAGGGCTTGTGAGTGGTACGCATACTCTTACCATAACCGTTCTGGGCACCCA
>JAJYKL010000087.1 GCA_021788625.1 Chloroflexota bacterium | reverse complement strand
AGAAAAATAACCAGCCAGAGCATTAAGAAGAGCGATGCTGGTGCGCGGAACGATTCCTTTGATCCAGGCGATCGCGAGGCAAGCCACCACACGCAGGCGACGACGCCAATGATAAACGCAATGGCTATCCCACCATCGAACACGGGGCGCAATGAAAGATTGTGGCGCCAGATGCGATCTCCCTGGTAAACGAACATGCCAGTGGCCTTGATCACATTGCCGACTAACGTGCCAACGACACTGCCTTTGTTAATGGTTGCGTTGAGAATGGAGACCTCTCCAGCTCGCTGGTAATACAGGTTCCCATGTCTGACCAGCCATATGGCGAATGGCGTAAACGTCGCGACTGCGCCAAAGACTGCAAACGTAATAGCGTTCCAGGCGGCTTTCCTGCGTGCCGGGCTTGGTTTCCACTGGTAGGCTGGAACATGCAGTGCCCTCAATAGAAAGAGAAACCCAACGAAGGCAACAAGTAGAGCCAGAACGAATTGCCCCGCAGTGTAAGTGTAAAAGATGAGACCAAAGGAAACGCCGGCCAGGGCAGCGGGCCACGTCCTCCAAAAAGATGGTATTCCCGAGGCTGTGGTCTGAGGGGGCTGAATAAATAGCTGCGTTCCCGGCGAAGGTGCTGCTCGAGCTGGCGCCCCGGATGAGATGCCGGGCAGCCTGGGCTGTTCAGTAAAAAATCGGCGGACAACATACGCACCCAAAGCAACCGTGACACATAGTAATAGCGGTAAGGTGATAGCGCGGAACGCCACGCGGCTGAGTGCCAGGTGCCAGAAGGTAAAAGCCATCACGCCAGCACTGAATATGCCAACCTGATGCGAAAACAGGTAGCGTCCCGCAGCGTAGATCGCCGGCAGCGTCAACAAGCCTACGGTGGCGGAAACGATGCGCAACGCCAGGGGTGTACGACCCAGGAGAGCGATACCTGCTGCTAACAGGTACATGTATAGCCCTTCACGCCCGTTATTGGCAGCAAAAAACAACGCCAGGTGTCCGTGTGTAATACCCAGAGCATCCAGTCCATCGACGGCTTCATCACGGTACAGTCCCGGTGGCAGTTCACCGATGCGGTAATAACGTAGTCCCGCGCCTGCGATCATGATGACCAGTAACGGAAGCCAGCCGCGCCAGCGTCTGAGCAGTGTTGACATGCCGCCTGCGATTCTAACAGTTGCCGTACAATGCCAACGCAATGCGTATTACGTTGCTGTCAAAGGCGCTCGTGAATGGTGCGTACCGGCGCAAATGCGAGCTCATGGCAGCCCACCGCGACGTAGAGCTGACCGTTCTGGTTCCATCGTCCTGGTGTACAGACGGCACAACCGTGCATCTTGAGCACCAGCATACCGAGAGCTATACACTGCGTGAATTGCCGATACGCTTTAATGGCAATTTCCATCTGCATCACTACCCGACGCTCGCACGCGAGCTGAAGCGAGCACGCCCACAGATTTTCCACGTAGACGAGGAACCATACAATCTGGCGACCTTCCTTGCATATCGGGATTCGCGTGCTCAGCAACCCAAGACGCTCTTTTTCACATGGCAGAACCTGCGGCGAGAGTATCCGCCACCTTTTCGCTGGATGGAGCGCTATGTGTTCAAGGCCAGCCAGAGAGCCATCGCTGGCAGCCAGGAGGCAGCTCAGGTATTGCGAATGAAAGGTTTTGCCCGGCAAATTGAGGTGATTCCTCAGTTTGGCGTGGATCCTGACGTTTTCACACCAAAGCCTGTTCGCCATGACGGGTTCGTTATCGGTTACGCTGGTCGGCTTGTGTACGAAAAAGGCGTTGACCTGCTGTTGCAGGCTTTGCGAGACCTGCCTGTTCAGGCATGCTTGATGATTATCGGTTCAGGCAGGGAGCTGGCGTCTCTGCGGTCCTTCGCTGAGGCGAACAAGATAACTAAGCGGGTACGCTTTATGCCCACTGTTTCCACCATACAGATGCCCGCCCTGTATGCTCAGCTCGATGCGTTCGTATTACCTTCGCGCACACAACCGAACTGGAAAGAGCAGTTCGGGCGTGTTTTGATCGAGGCGATGGCATGCGGGGTGCCGGTCGTGGGATCGACCTGTGGTGAGATTCCGCAGGTAATCGGCGAAGCGGGTCTATTGTTCCCGGAGGGTGATATGGTCGCCTTACGCCATCAGCTAGCGCAATTGATCGAGCAACCGCATTTGTGTGCTGACCTTGCTCAACTCGGACGCTCGCGTGTGCTGGCACACTACACGATGCAGCACATTGCCGAGGATACGGTGACGGTTTATCGCAAGATGATGGAGGTTTGATTAACCCTTGCAGCCAGTAGCCCCTCGCGTATAATTACGTTGCTGGTCTCTTGGCTCAGTTGGTTAGAGCGCACGGTTCACATCCGTGAGGTCACAGGTTCAAGTCCTGTAGAGACCACAATGCAAGGGCAGGCACGCATCCTGCCCTTCTTAGTTTTTCTACATGATCAGCCTAATTCGCGTAGACGATCGTTTAATTCATGGGCAGGTAATGGCTGTCTGGGTACGCGCTTTGAACATAACACACATCATTGTCGTTGACGATGACACCGCTGCTGATCTCTTTAGTCAGCAGGTGATGAGACTGGCAATTCCACAAGGGATGGCACTAACAATCAGTCCCTTGAGCACTGCTACAGAATCGTTGCGGAAAGCGACCAAAGATGGGTCACACACATTGGTACTTATTCGGAGCATTGACACGGCAGTGAAGCTTTTCGATCATTTTCCTTACAAAGACTTGAATGTCGGTGGGATTGGCATGTCTCCAGGACGCAAGTTACTCTGGCGGAGTATTGCTGCCTCGCAGCAGGAAGTCGATCAACTGAGAGGTTTACGCGATGCCGGAGTTAATGTCTACCTGCAGATGATCCCAAGCGAACCCCGTCGTTCTCTTGATCAGGCACTCAGAGCTACTCCATGATCTCACCATTTCAGGCTGTGTTAATTGGCCTGATCTACTTCGCCGCCAATACTTCGTTTCTGGGGGGCCTTGCATATTTCACAATCTGGCGACCCCTAATAAACGGACTGTTGGTTGGCCTGGTGCTGGGCAACCCGCTCACAGGTCTATACACCGGGGCATTCGTGAACGTGCTTTACCTGGGCTATATGTCGGTTGGGGGCACTCTTGGTATAGGCGATGCAGCCTTAGCCGGCATTCTGGGTGCGACCCTCTCTATAACTTTTGCGCCTGCCAGCCCCGTGAATGCGATAGGTGTGGGGGTGATCTTTGGCGTGCTATTAGGAAATATAGGGTTCCCACTCCTGACTTTGCGTATGCGGCTTGACAACCGAATAGTTCATCACATGGAGCAGGCGGCTTTACGAGGTGATACGCGCGGGCTTATGCGATGGAATATCCTGGGAGGGCAGGGGCTGCTCCTTTTAATCACGTTACCCCCTGCAGCCATTGTTGCTTACAGCTCACTGCTAATACTCAACCTGGCATTCCCTTACGTGCCTGCTTGGGCATGGCATGGACTGGGTCTTAGCGGGACGAGCCTGGCCAGTGCCTTGGGTATCGCACTGGCATTGCGTTTTGTTTTTAAACGCTACGGTATATTGTCCTTTTTCGCGGGTTTTCTACTCCAGGTTGGCCTGGGCATTAGTTCGGCGGGATTGAGTCTGGCAATATTGATCGGAGGCGCGCTCGCACTGATGACTCACCGGATTCTCAATGCAGGCATCATCCTGCCACACCCGGTCAGAAAACAACCGGCGAGCGGCAATGGCCTGTATCGCAACTCCACACTCGAGCACTCGATTGAAACTGCACCTCCACCCATCGCGCGAGGCGCACAAAAGCCAGGGCAGACACCGCCAGTCCGTAGCTGGACTACGTTTGCCTTGTGGCAGTTCTTTAGCCACTCGTCCTATAGCTTTGAGCGGATGCAAGGGAGCGGCGTGGCGTGCGCCCTTGCACCTGCGCTTGCGCAGCTTTACCCAAATGCATCAGAGCGCGCCCTGGCGCTGCAGTGTAACCTGTCTTTCTTCAACGTCGAGCCCAATTGGGGCAGCATTCTAATCGGCGTGTTACTCAGATTGGAGCAGGAGCGCGCGGACGACGAACAAATCCACACGACGAAACAGACGCTGATGGGCACTATGTCGGGGTTTGGCGACACTGTCTCTCAGGGAGCCATTCTTCCGCTTGTGTTATCGATCGGCCTGGGCCTAAGCTTGAATAGTATTGGCAGTTTATCGCCGATTTGGGGTGCTGTCATCTACCTGGGAATCATTTGCCCGTTGATGGTACTCATTTCCTGCATCTCCTTCCATGTAGGTTACACGCGCGGTCGGGATGGAGCCCTTGCCATACTGGCAAATCCGCTGCTTAAGAGCAGTGTGAGCGTGGCTGAGTGGCTGAGCGCCTTTACGCTGGGTGGCCTGGCGGCTTTGCCAGCCATCACCGGCTTACATCTGGTCCACATGGGTCAGGCGATTGATGTATGGCTGAATTACGCTATCACATTCGCGCTGGTCATGGCACTCTTCTGGCTGACGCAATGGTTGCATATCAAGCCGGTATGGGTTCTGCTTGGGCTTGTCGTGGCTGGGATGCTACTGGCGGCTTTGGGAGCCGCCTAGTGTCAGAATGAGGTAAGTCGAGATCCACGCGTAGAAATCCCTTCTCAGCGCAAATGCGGTGTAAGTAGCTGCTTCGCTCATACATTATGATGGCCAACAGACTGGCCTAAATCTCCGTCTACAATTCCTTTGATGGATGCGAAGACTCTGCTGATTGTTTTGTTCATCATAACGTTTCTACTGAGTACTGCAGGAACTGACTATGTCCATCGCCGGCAGCATGGTGAATGGCTGCGTGTATTTGAGGCGTCGTACTGGGGCATTTCAACTAGAGAGCTTGGCGTGTTTCTCGTCATGGTTGGCATCCCTTTTTTCGCACTTATCACCGGTGCTGCCAGGGTGGATACATTTGCGCTGGGTAAGGACCTGACAGACCCCACCGCGATTGCCGGGTTCACATTCATCAATTGGGCGAGTGGCGTGGGTGTGTCATTCGTGGCGGTGGCGTTTATCCAGATCGTGCTCTGGCTCAGCGCGCGTACAGCCCCCCGCGGCAAGTCATGGGGATTAGGTTGCCTGGCAACGCGTGATGCGTTCTACAACGAAGTACATTGGGTCTTCTACCGCGCTACTCCTGCTCTTCTTTTGGCAGACCCGTATTGGGGTGCAATGATTGGCACGGGTTTAGTCCTGCTCGAATGGGTCTTCCAGACCGATTTTTCCCTATTAATGGAAACCACGGAAGGGCGTGAATATCTGACACTGCGCCTGGCAACGCTGATTTGTTCCACTTTTCTGTATGTGACGGTGCAGAACCTCTGGCTCATGATCATCGCCGATTTGTTTATTCAGTCCGCTGGAAGTCGTATTTTTTCCGCATCGCCTGCCAATCAAACGAAGACTGGGAACCATGAAGCATAAACCGTAAAGACCCTTGAGGTATGGGTGGTTCTTATGCGGTCCTTCTGCACTAACTGATGGTTACTGCTCTCCAATAGCATCGGTTGCCTGGAAACTGGGTTCACCGCGTTCTCATGCAGTAAGATATCGTTATGGCACAGACTCCCGCACGCCCCAAACTAATCCTCATCGACGGGCACTCACTGGCTTATCGTGCATTTTTCGCTTCTACCCGGGCGCAGACTTTCTCGGTAAAACACGATGACGGCGTTGATGAGCTGACGGGTGCGGTCTACTTCTTCACCAATATGCTATTAAAAGTTTGGAAGGAGGAGCAGCCTCAGTACATCGCCGTTGCGTTCGATGTCGGTAAAACCTTTCGCGACGACCTGTATGCCTCTTACAAAGGCACGCGCGCCAAGATGCCAATCGAATTAACCTCGCAGATGAAGCGTATCACGCAGATCGTCGGGGCACTGGGAGTGCCGGTTTTCACCGCTGAAAACTACGAGGCCGATGATGTGTTGGGCACGCTGGCCGTGCGTGGCAGCAATGAAGGCATGGATGTGATAGTTGTGACTGGCGACCGCGATGCGCTGCAACTGGTGCGACCTGGAATCCGAGTGTTGACGTCGGGTCGTTTCTTCGACGATACGATCATTTACGATGGGGCGAAGGTACTGGAGCGTTACGGTGTACGTCCTGACCAGATGATTGATTACAAGGCACTGGTCGGTGATTTGTCAGACAACATACCGGGAGTAAGGGGTATCGGAGAGAAAACGGCGCAAGCGCTCCTGCAACAGTACGGCTCGCTGGATGGAGTTTATGCTCACCTGGATGAAATTCCTCAAAAGCGTGCGCGCACGGCACTGGAGGAGAGCAGGCCCATGGCTTACTTGAGCCGCGACCTGGTGACCATCCGCACTAATGTGCCGCTGCAGGTGGAGTGGGACGCTTGCAAGGCGGAGGTGGACTATCGCCGCACCTTGAACCTGTTCCGTGAACTGCAATTCTCCAGCATGATCTCGCGTATCCCTACCACTCGTGGTGAGGCGACACCCGCAAAGGAAGGAGAGGGGCAGAGGCAAATGGGGATGTTCAACGCCTCGGAGCTGCAGCCGGACGCGCATGGCCCCGGCGATGGAGAGAAAGCCGGTGCAACGCGGGCTGCCGCACCTCAATCGAACGTGCCGGTGCCGAACAACGTTCCTACGCTCGTGCACCTGGTGGATGGCGATGCCGCTTATAAGAAGCTGCTAGGTGAGTTGAACCAGGCATCGGCCATTGCTTTTGATACTGAAACAAGCGGCACCGACCCGCTTCGCTCGGACTTGATAGGCGTGTCAATCACGGTTCGCGAAGGTGAAGCCTGGTACGTGCCAACGGTGCTGTCTACTGCTGGTTCTCATTACTTTATCGATCCACGCAGCCCTAAATTCGAGCCCATCGCCATGGCCCTGCGGCATAAGGATACACGCCTGATAGCCCATAACGCGAAGTTCGACCTGGAGATGCTGCTGCTCGTTGGAGTCACCATCGACAAGCCCGTATTCGACACAATGATTGCCCAGTTCCTAAGCGATCCGGGCGGGCAGTCGCTGGGCTTGAAAGCGATGGCCTTCACGCATATGGGTTGGCACATGACGCACATCGACGAATTGATCGGTAAGGGTAAAAACCAGATCACCATGCGTGAGGTGCCAGTGGACCGTGTGGCTCCATACGCCGCCGCGGACGCAGACGCGACCTGGCGGCTGGCAGCCATTTTGGAACCTCTGCTTCAACAGCGCAACCAGGAGAAGCTTTTTTATACGGTTGAGCTACCGCTCATCCCTGTGTTGACTGATATGGAGCTCACAGGCGTTGCGCTGGACGTGCACTACCTGGGCGAGCTATCCGTGGAAATGACGGAGCGCTTGCGTGAGCTGGAAAAAGCCATCTATAACAGTGCCGGCATGGTGTTCAATATCAACAGCACGCAACAACTTTCAGACGTATTGTTCGGACGTTTACAACTGCCCACCCAGGGTTTACGCAAGACGGCAGGAGGCACCTTCAGTACGGCGGCCGACGTATTGGAGAGCCTGCAAGATACGCACCCCATCATCTCGCTCATCCTGCAACATCGCGAACTGAGTAAGCTAAAGGGCACTTATGTGGATGCTTTACCGGCGCTGGTCAACCCTGCAACAGGTCGCGTGCACACCGATTTCAATCAAACGGGTGCTGTTACTGGACGCCTCTCATCGTCAGACCCGAACTTGCAGAACATACCGATTAAGACTGAAATTGGCCGGCGCGTACGTAAAGCCTTTATTCCGCGTCAGGGCTGGCGTCTGGTCAGCGCGGACTATTCACAGGTGGAGCTCAGAATTCTGGCGCATCTGGCCGACGATCCGGTTTTAAAGGCGGCTTTCGAACGCGGCGAAGATATTCATGCTTCGACAGCCGCAGCCATTTACGATACACCTTTGAAAGCGGTTACGTCCATGCAGCGTAGCCTTGCAAAACGCATTAACTTTGGCATTGCTTATGGGATGGGTGCATACGCACTGGCGCAGAATACCGGCATGTCGCAGGCTGAGGCGCAGGACTTTATTCGCAAGTATTTCGAGCGTTTCCCGCGCGTCAGATCATGGCTGGATAACACCAAGCGCAAAGCGGCCGAAACGGGTTATGTTGAGACGATTTTGGGCCGGCGGCGTTACTTTCCCGAACTGCAAGCCCCTGCTTCAGGGGTGAATGACCAGATGCGCCGTCGTGCCGAGCGCGAAGCGATCAACCACCCCGTACAGGGGTCGGCAGCTGACATCATGAAAATCGCCATGATCAATGTGCATCGCTCCATTGGCGAGGGCGGCTTACAGGGAAAGCTCACCTTGCAGGTGCATGACGAACTGGTGCTGGAGTGTCCTACCGGAGAAGTTGAGGCTGTCTGCGAACTTGTGAAACGCGAGATGGAAAATGCATACCCTCTTAGCGTGAAATTACGAGCTGATGTGGCCGTGGGGAAAAACTGGGCCGAGGTTGAGTAGGTTGGTCCAGATCACTTGTGCGGCTCTCGGCGCAACTCACCACCGGACGCATTTTACGAGAGATGGAGCAGCCACGATCAGCATAGTTCCGAGGTGTGAAGGGGTTTACAGCCATGGGGTGCGGACCGCAGTCGTGTTACGTGAGTTGCCTGGTTGCTCATGGCCTTATACCTCAGGCATTATGGTATGCATCGATGCCTTCCCACTTTCCAGCTAGAATGCACCCATTACGACATGATACGAAAATTCAGGTTATCCGCGCAGACTGCGCTGCTGATAATGTGTCTCGGTGTGCTGTTACTGGGTGGTTGTTCTGCCGAAGGAGTTCAGTCGGCGAGCGTCTTTGCTGGTGGAACCGTAACACCCAGTCCTCAGATCAACCTGACCATCAGTACGATCAACAGTACGCCGACTCCCCTTATCGTCAACACGATGCCCACATCGACGCCTGATGAGCCGACTGCCACCTCGCGGCCGATCAATATCGTCGCTCGGGTGAATGGTCAGGACATTACGCTGGAACAGTTTACCGCTGAGCTCGATCACTACGTGTCTGCCGACCCTTCATCGCCGGATCCGAACAGCCCCGCAGGTAAGCAAATGGCTGCACAGATGAAAGACAGCGTGCTGGATACGATGATCCAACAGCTCCTGATTGCACAGGATGCTGCGCGCAACCATGTGACCGTATCGGATCAGCAAGTGGACGACGGCGTCAAGTCTTTAATTCAAATGCGTGGCGGGCAAGACCAGTTCAATGCCTGGCTGGCAGCCAGTAAGTTGAGCGAGCAGGATGTACGCGGCCTGATACGGCGTGAATTATTGGCTACAGCCATGCGCGACCGTATCGTGGCGCAGCTGCCTCATACAGCCGACTACGTGCATGCTTACCACATCGTGGTGGCAACCCAGGCCACTGCCCAGATGATTCTGGCAAAGCTGAAGGCCGGAGCACGCTTTACGGCGCTGGCGCAGCAGTACTCCATTGATGCCAGCACCCGGCCTGATGGCGGCGATCTGGGCTGGTTCACACGCGGCACCGGCACGGTGTTGTGGACAGAGGTGGAGGATGCCGCCTTTGCACTTAAGCCCGGCCAGATCAGCCCCATCGTACACAGCCCTATCGGCTACCACATCATTAAGGTAGTCGACCGGCAAACCCGTGCCCTTACACCGGACGACCTGGCTGTCATTGAGCAAAACGCGTTAAACAAGTGGATTAACGACCTGATCAAAAAGGCGACCATCGAGAAATACATCTAGTGCATGAACGACCCTGACAACGCATCTTCCTATGACACCATCGACACAGCGCGCATGCGTGAGCGGCTGAGCGCCATGCCCGATCAGTGTGAGGAAGCGTATGCCGCCGGCCAGCATCTGCCACTCCCAGACGATTACCGCAGCGTACGGCAGGTTGTGATCGCCGGCATGGGCGGATCCGGCCTGGGCGCAGAAATAGTCCAGTCCTGGTGCACCCTCACCAGCACACAGCGGGTGACCACCTGGCGGGGTTATGGTTTACCTCCCTTTGCTACCGGGCCACAGACACTCATCATTGCCATATCCAAGTCGGGACAGACTGAGGAAACCCTTAGCGCATTCGTCGAGGCTACACGGCGAGGGTGTGCGCTCATGGCAATCACCACCGGTGGTGTTCTGGCCAGGCTTGCTCAAGAGCGTGGCATCCCACTCCTCACCTTTACGTTTCCATACCAGGCGCGCGAGGCAATCGGCTGGCTCACCTTCCCCTTGCTGGCCATCCTGGGCCGGATGGGCTACCTGCCTGATTCAACATCGGACGTGGAAGAGACCGTGAAGCTATTACGCGAGACGACGGTACGCATCAACGTGGATGTGCCGGCCGTGCACAACCCGGTCAAACGCATGGCAGGGCAGGTGATGGACCGCCTGCCCATCATCTATGGTGCTGGGGTGCTGGCACCGGTGGCACGGCGCTGGAAGATGACACTCAACGAGACTGCCAAGCTATTGGCTATATATGACGAGTTGCCAGAATTGAATCACAGCAGCGTGGCAGGCTACCTGCAACCCGAAGCCATTTGGCAAAAGGCCATCGTCATCCAGTTACGCAGCACCCTCGACACACCCCGCATTGCACAGCGCTTCGACCTGACCACCCGGTTAATGCTGGAGTGCGGCATCAATCAGGACACCGTCCGAGCACGAGGCACGAGCGCTCTTGCGCAGGTGTTCTCACTCGTGCAGTACGGTGACTGGATGAGCTATTACGCTGCGGTCATGTCGGGCGTTGATCCCACGCCCACCGAACCGATTACCTGGCTCAAACAGGAGTTGGAAGAGACCAACCATTAGGGGAATGCGGATTGGTCGATCGCGTGTGGACTTGGCCACCGGCGGCACGGATTTCACAGATATCGCAGACAGCGTCGTGATCGCGACTACGGAGTCTGTGATATGCGGGTCATCTGCTGATTAGGTGGTTCACTATCTCGAATCTCCACTCTCAATTTCCTTTTTCGTACGCCTGCCCTATTGCATTTAGAACGAATGTTCTATACAATTCAGAGCATGGCAGATGCAAGGCAGTCCAAAGCGGGGTGGGGCGGGGATGGCACGTCGTCGAGGGGGGCAAGTAAACGGCGGCCGGCTGGCGAGGCATCGCCTGTGCTCGAAAAAAGCATAGGCCTGCTCCAGGTACGCTATGGCCCGCGCGTGATACAGCCTGCCAGCACGCTCTCTCACCGGAGTGCGCCACCGCACGTGTCCACTGGCTTCGTCCAGCTGGACGCCCTCACTGGCTGCGGCGGGGTGCCCCTAGGGGCGATCACCCTATTCACGGGACGTACCACCTCGGGCAAGCTCACCGTAGCTTACAAGGTGCTTGCCAACGCGCAGCGCACAAGCGGGCGCCTTGCCGGCGAGCACCGATCCCGCGAGGCACCTTTGCGCGGTGTGGCGATTCTCGACCTGACCTATACCGCCAACCCCGATTACCTGGCCCGCTGTGGAGTGGATCTGGAGCACCTGCTCTTCGCCCGCGCCCCGGCGCCCGACCAGGTGATGGATGTCATCTTCGACCTGGCGCGTGGCGGCCTGCGTCTGCTGCTGGTGGATGGCCTGCCCGACTTGCTGCGCGATGTGGCCGTTGCGCGCCGCTTCGACGCCGTATTGCCCGAACTGAAGATGATGCTGGCGTCGCTGCCGTGCGCGGTCCTGTTCGTGGATGAAGCGCGTCCGCCATGGCTGCGCTGGCTGCGGCCGGAGAGTGGTGGCATCGCACACTGTGCCGCGCTGCAGGTCGACCTGCAACGCGAACAGTGGTTGGAACATGGACGAGACCTGATTGGCTATCGCGCGCAGGCCCAGGTGGTCAGGAGCCGCTGGGCGCGCGGCGGGCAGATGGTGCCGCTGGAGATTGTTTTCGACGACACGGTTCGCGCGCGCGAAACATGGTGAAGTCATGAGTGTCCTGTCGTGCAATATTCCCTCTTTCCTGCTGGCGCTGGCTGGGCGCCAGGGGCCGGCCCCGGCGGGCCGGCCCCTGGTGCTGATGGGTGAGGACGGACGAGTGGTGACCGCCTCGGAGCCAGCGCGTGCATGCGGTGTGGCGGGCGGCATGTCGATGCGCCAGGCACTGGCTCGCTGCCCTGACCTCGTCTCACGCGAGTTGGACATGCAGGCCTGCCAGGCCGAGCACGCGGCACTGCTCAGCACTCTGGCGCAGACAGGCCTGCCCGTAGAGGCGCAAGATTGGGGTAGCGCTTACGTGGACCTGCGCGAGGTGACGCGCGAGTTGCCCGATGCGCAATCGCTGTGCGCCGATCTGGGCCGCCAGGTGCGCCATACCCTGGGCGAAGCATTGCAGCCGTCGCTGGGCTGGGACACGGGCAAGTTCACCGCCCGTGCAGCCGCGGTGCGCAGCCAGCCAGGGCGGATGCGCCTGGTGAGTCACGACGAGGAGGCGCACTTCCTCTCGCCATTGCCAGTCACGCTCCTGCCGCTGCCCCCCGCCGCGCTGCAGCAACTGGATTGGCTGGGGGTGCGCACGCTGGGACACTTCGCGCATCTGCCGTGGCCGGCCGTGCAGCAGCGCTTCGGCCCGCCAGGGAAGCTCGCACAGCGGCTGGCCCAGGGCCAGGACGATCGCCCCGTGCACCCCACCGTCAACGCTCGGCCGGAGCCGATCGAGGTGGACCTGGACGTGCCCACTACCGTGCAGGAGGAGGTGGTGGGCACGTCCATGCACGCGCTGCGACCGCACCTGAATGAGTTGTCGGCGCGCCTGGAGGGATGCCGGCAGATGCGCGCCGAGTTGCACTTCGCCGACGGCACCCGGCGCGCGATCCATCACGCATTTGTCCAGCCCGTCTGCGCGCCAGAGACGGTGCGGGCGATGTTGGCGCATGAGCTGCACCGCCTGACCTGGCCCGGCGAACTGGCGGCACTGCAGATCATGCTGTTGGACGTAGGCGAACTGGTGCCGGCACAACTCAGCCTGTTCCCGGAACTGGACGAGTCGCTGGCCTCCGCCAGCCGCACGCCCTTCGTCGACCTGGTCACGAAGCTTGCACCGCGCCATGGCGGCATCTTCTGGCGCGCGAAGGTGACCGATGAGCACCACCCCCTGCCCGAGCGGCGCTTCACCTTCGCGCAAGCAATCTAGTGGGTAAAATGACTCGATTGTGGCCTGATAGTGAAAACATCACGGTCGAGTTGAAAGCTGGATGGCCGGTGCGCTTCACCTGGCGAGGACGGTCGCATCCGGTGCAGAAGATCCGCCAGCGCTGGCAGGTGGATGGCGACTGGTGGGGCGAGCAGGGGCGCGTGTGGCGCGAGTATATGGCGCTCACCACCGCCGACGGGATGCTATGCGTGATCTACTTTGACCTGCTCGACCAATCGTGGCACCTGTCGCGGTTGTACGACTAGTTGACAGGGGTCAGCCAGCCCCATTGATCTGTGACGCGGCTATTGACGATGTCGAAGAAAGCATTCTGGATATGCCTGGTGATGGGGCCGCGCTTGCCGGTGCCTACGACCACCTTGTCCACGCTCCGGATGGGAGTCACCTCGGCGGCTGTGCCGGTAAAGAAGACTTCGTCGGCGATGTAGAGCATTTCGCGCGGGATGATTGCCTCACGCACCTCGTATCCCAGCGATTGTGCCAGCCGCACGACTCCTGCGCGTGTGATGCCCAATAGGATCGAAGAAGCCATCGGCGGGGTATAGATCACGCCGCCATGCACCACAAAGATATTCTCGCCACTGCCTTCGCTCACATGGCCTTCCACATCGAGTGCGATGGACTCCTGATAGCCGTGATCGTGAGCCTCCATCACCATCAATTGTGAATTGACGTACTGTCCACCGATCTTGCCCATTGCCATGCCGACACCGGGCACCGTGCGCCGCCAGGACGACACGCCGGCATCGATGCCAATTTCCAGAGCCTCCGGGCCCAGATACGCACCCCAGACCCACGTCATAATGGCACTATGAACGCTACAGGTTCGTGGGTTCACGCCCAGTGCTTCATCACCGCGGAACACGAGCGGTCGAATATAGCATTCCTCGTGCCCATTTTCACGCACCGTTTGCTTCACTGCGTCACTGAACTGCTGCATCGTGAAGGGAATGTCCATACGATACATTTTGGCGGAGGAGTAGAGCCGATGCAGGTGTTCATCAAGAAACAGGATTTTCGGTCCATTGGGCGAGCCATAGGCACGGATACCTTCGAACACGCTGCTGCCATAGTGAAGGGCGTGTGTATGTACATGCACCGTTGCTTGATCCCACTCAACCAAGTGACCATCCATCCAGATGTACTTTGCTTTGCCCATAATGTCTCCCTGTCAATGCTATTAAGCAATCGATTGTAATGCCAAGCTCTCCCACTTGCTTTCACCCGAATCCGTACCATACTAGCTAACCATACTGTACTGAGCAGGAGCAGCTATGGCGCAATTGATCTTCCATCTGATCGGTAACGCGCACCTGGATCCCGTTTGGATGTGGGACTGGCGAGAAGGTCTGAACGAAGGTCTTATCACCCACCGTACCATCCTTGACCTGATGGACGAAGATGGTGAATTGACCTTCATGCGTGGCGAAGCGGCTCAATACGAACATCTGGAGCGGCATGCCCCCGACCTTTTTGAACGGATATGCACCTACGTCAAGGCCGATCGCTGGGACGTCGTGGGAGGTACCTATGTACAGCCCGATACGAATCTTCCTTCCACCGAGGTGCTGCTAAAGCATTTCATGCTGTCGCAAGAGTATTTTGTCTCGCGCTTCGGAAAACCCGCGCGAGTGGCCTGGGCGGCTGATTCATTCGGTCACAGTGCCGGCTTGCCGGAAGTGTTGGTGGCGGCAGGCATGTCCGGCTTCGCCTTCACCCGCCCCCAACCCTCACTCCTACCCATAGCCAAGCCCGCCTTCTGGTGGGAAGGCAGCGCCGGCTCTCGAATCCTGTCTTATCGGCCGCCCGAAGGGTGGTATGGCAACGAGCGTGATGAGATGCCGCGTCGCCTCGACGCGCTCCTGGCGAGTGCCAGCCAGTATGACTTACGAAACGTTGGTGTGTTTTATGGCCTGGGTGATCATGGTGGCGGTCCGTCACGCCGCAGTCTTGCTGACATTCGCGCATGGTCGGCCTCACATCCCGAAGTGACAGTTGTTTTTTCCGGGTTACACCGCCTTTTTGATGCCTTGCGTGATGAAGTCGCAGCGCAGGGTGAGGCGTTCCTGCCTACGGTACCGGGCGAGCTTAACTTCTGTCTGCGCGGGTGCTACTCGTCGGTGGCAAGGTTAAAGTATTTCTATCGTAAGGTGGAGGCTCACGTAGCGCGCGCCGAACGTACCAGCGCAGCCATCCACGCTGCATTGGGCCAGCCCGCGTCCCGCCCACTGGATGCAGCCTGGAGCGCGCTGGCTTTCAACTCTTTTCACGATGTATTACCTGGCACCATCATTGAGCGCGCCGTAGAGGATGAGACGGCCTGGCTGGGTGCGGCCTACCACCTGGCTCAGCAGATCGAAAACGAAGCATTGCTCGCGCTCGCAAACCGCATCGACACCACCATCAAGCCTGCTCCTAAAAAGGGCACTGGCGATCATCCTCATCCAATAGTGCTGTTGGTCTGGAACTCGCATCCAACCGAATATGACGGACCGATCGAACTGGAGGGTATGCTCGACTACCGTCCCATCTGGCGCTATCGAGGCCATGCCAGCGAGTTACCTGTGGAGTTGCGCAACCACCAGGGTCGTGTTCTGCCCATGCAGGTCGTTCCTCTTGACGCAACCGCCATGTTGGATTTCCCGTGGCGCAAGCGGGTTGTCACTCGCGTCCAGTTACCTCCACTGGGCTGGCGACTGTTTACATTAAGTTGGGTTGAAGGCACACAGACGCCTCCCACACCCGACCCGGTAGAGGTAATTCGCCCGGGCACGATTGATAACGGTCTGTATAAGGTTGTGGCCAAACCAGGCAATGAGGGGATACAGATCAGTCATCGAGGACACAAGTTACTAAACGGTGTTGGATTGCATGTCATAACCGTGCATGATCCCTACGGATCGTGGGGTAGCATGGACGAGCTGCCCGAGTCGCTCGATTTATCGAGCGTGATGGCTTCATGGCGCATTACCCAGGTGCAGATACTGGAAGGAGGTCCGGAACGTGCAACCGTTTGGGTGCGTCTGGAAGGTGGCCGCTCCTGGCTGGACCTGCGCC
>JAJYKL010000086.1 GCA_021788625.1 Chloroflexota bacterium | reverse complement strand
AAGCAACTCAATGGCTCGTGTCTTTTTCATGCCATCCACTGGATCATTACTTTCAGAATCCACTTTGATTTAACCACAGCGCGCAGGGTTATCACCTGTCACGGTTCTCCTTTCTCTTTTCCCTCATTACAATTGGCCCTGACTATGGCACCACGCATACTCATTGGCTTGACCGGTAATATCGCGACAGGCAAGAGTGCGGTCGCACAGCGACTGAGCGAATTGGGCGCAATCGTAATCGATGCGGATCAGATCGCGCACCATGTTGTCCGCAAAGGCGAACCGGCGCTGGATGCTATCGTTCGAGCCTTCGGTCCTCAGGTATTACAGGCTGACGGTGAACTGGATCGCCAGGCTCTTGGCCAGCTTGTCTTCAATAACGCGGACAAACTGAAGCGCCTGGAAGAGATTACGCACCCGGCGGTGCACGCGGAGATTGAACGCCAGCTCGCTGCGATGCCTCGTGAGGCCGTCGCCACCATCGAGGTGATCAAGCTGATTGAGAATGGCTGGGCCGATCGATGTAATAGTGTCTGGGTCACGGATTGTTCACCTGAGGAGCAGGTGAAGCGCCTGATCCACTCACGCGGCATGAGCGAACAGGAAGCCCGCCTGCGAGTGGCGTCACAAAACTCACAGACTTCCAAGCTGGCGCGTGCCGATGTGGTGATCGACACCTCTGGGACATATGGAGAAACGCGCAAGCAAGTCACTCGCGCCTGGGAGCGACTCGTCGGAAGCCCGGATTCTCCCATTAAGAACGCAGCATTCACTACCAGCTCAGATCCCGTCGACCCACCCGCCAGCACCGTAAGCATGCCTGCACCAGCGGCTACGTCGCAACGCGCGCCGGTTGAAAATAAGTACGGGCCAGCACTTGCCTGGGTTGACTGGTTCGTGCGTTTGACGCTGTGGGGCATCAGTGTGATCGTCTTCGCGTACCAGTTGGGTGGGCCGCTGGATGTCTCGAATGGTGTGATGGTTGTTTTATTTGCACTGCTGATGGCGGGGTACCTGCTGGCTTCAGTTACGCCTGTTGTACGCTTTGTGATGGGCGAGGCACATGCCGATCCGCTGGCCACCGCATTGCTGCCTCTCGTGCTCCTGGTGCCCTACATCTGGATCGCACACCAGAACGGCACATTTGACTCCGGCGACCTCTTAACGGCTGCCGTGCTGCTGTTCTTGCCCACAGCCATGGCAATGATCAACACGCCGGTCCTGAATACATCTGACGCTTTATTGGGCTTGATTGGGGTCGCATTACCACTGGTGACGCCCCTCTATCGCGATGAATCCATTGACACTATAGGCATCGTCCTGCGTGCTGGCGCCTTTGCTCTGCCCGTCTTGTTGCTGCTTTTCACCACCCGCCAGCAAAAACGGCATCTCAACTTTCTGTTTATCAGCGCAGTACTTGCATTATGGTATAGCGTTGAGTTCAACGCCTTCCCTATATTTGAGCTGCTGCCACAGGTGGCTCAAGTTACCTACTTCCATCTGGTCACAGTTGTGGTTTTCCTCTTTATTCTGATGTTCTCGGGCCGATTTGGCTCGCTGGGACTGTCGTTACGCCCATCCATTCGTGGGTTCAGCACAGTCGTCTCCAATCTGGGGCTCTTCGCACTCATCGCCATCCCGCTGGGACTGGTGACCCATTTTATTGCCTTGCGCTTCGCAGGACCATCTATTGTCGACGCGTTAATACAGGGTCTGGTTATTTTCCTGTTTGTTGCGTTACCGGAAGAAATCCTGTTTCGCGCGACACTACTGACCTATCTGGCAGACACAATGAACTGGTCGCAGTTGACTACGGTGATCGTATCGTCGGTGGTGTTTGGCATGGCGCATCTGGATAATCCGCCCAATGTGGGCTGGTATTTCGTTCTGGCAGCCATTGCTGGCGTGTTCTATGCCCGTACCTACCTGTCCACTCGCAACATAGCGGCGGCAGCCACTCTCCATGCAACCGTGGACTGGATCTGGGCATTGGTATTCTCGGGATAGGTACCTGTTGATCCACCCATCCCCCCGTTGGGCTCACAGGCTGTTGGGACCTGCTCGTCAGCTCATCCGACGTTGTTCGTAGCCTAGAGTCTATCCCAGTAGATGTCTGACTTCTCGGAGAAGTCAGACATCTGGGCGCCCATCGGGATAGGTTTCTAGGTGGCGGGCCAAGGACAGGGCATCATCACGTGTCGTGAGTTCACCCACCATCTGAGCCTCACGTATGGCCTGCAATGCCTGACCGATGCGTGGGCCCTTGGGGATACCCAGGGCTAATATATCGGCGCCGCTCACCAGCGGTTTGGGCGCGACGCTGGGTTTATAGTGTTCTTCATACCGCTCAATCAGATGGGAGGCAATCGCCCCACGCCGCCTTAAATCGTCATGCGACGCCTCTGGCCCCGCCTTGCCGTAACCGTCAGCGAGGCAGAAGAGCGCGATTTCGGGCGCACAACGCCCGGCATCATGCATGAAGCGGTAGACGGCGTGCGGATTGAGTGACGTATCCTGCCCGGCTTCCATCTTGTTAGGCACTCCATGATGGCGCACCGTGGTACGGACCTGCCTGGTCTCCTCGCCGCTCATCCTTAACGCGGCCGCGCGGCTAGCCGCCATCTCAGCACCGGCCTCTTCATGCCCGCTAAAGTGAATGCACCCATCTTCTCCGATGCGGCGCCTGGCGGGCTTGGCCACATCGTGCAGTAACACGGCCAGACGGAAAACCGCCTTTCGCATGCGTTCGTCCGCCGTGACAGCGTCAAGTTGCTCCAGCAGAGCACTTGCGTGCGAAGAGGAGAGAGGCAGAAAAGAACGGAGGAATCCGGGTGCCTCCTCCTGGCTCGCACTGCGAAGTCCGTGTATTAGTCTGTCCACTGCTTCCAGCACAACGAACGTGTGTTCCAGTACAGTGAACTGGTGAGGAGCAGATTGAGTGCAATCGCGCATGAGGTCCACTTCTGGCACAATCTTGGGCAAGAGGCCCAATGTATCCAGCTGGCGTACGGCGCTCATAGCATCTGGCAAATCGAGCACTTTCATCAATTCGTCGCGCACCCGTTCCGGGCTGGGCTGGTCAAGGTGAGTCGCAGCGCGCGAAATGGACTGTGCCGTCACGGAATCCAGACGACCACCAAGCAGATGCATGGTACGCACAGCGCGCAAGGCACGCACGGGGTCATCGGTCATGGCATGGGTCGTCACCTGTCGCACCAGCTTGTATTGCAAGTCGGATTGGCCGCCAGTGGGATCCAGCAACGCGCCTGTCAGCACGTCCAGCGCCATGGCATTCACACTGAAATCACGGCCGAACAGGTCTTCTGCCCATGTTTCACCACGGCATACAGCGAAATCAAGGTGGAAAGATGCCGTGATTCTTGCCGGAATAGCAGACCGGTTACCTTGGGTGACGATGACTCGCGCTGTATTGCGTTCGGCATCCATTAAGTAGTAGGCCCCACCCGTAGCGTCGGCCACGGCACGCGCCAGTTGCCTGGCATTGCCTTGCACGGCAAAGTCCAGATCGCGTACTTCGTGCCCCATTAGCCAATCGCGTACCGCACCGCCCACCAGGATCAGTGATATATGGCGGGCTTGCGCAATGCGGCGGACCTCCTGCACCAAAGGGTGATCCAACAGGTTGTTCATGGGGCAGATCGCTCACCGAAGATGGCCCGACCGATGCGAACCAGGGTAGCTCCTTCGGCGACGGCTGCCTCGAAGTCATCGGTCATTCCCATCGAAAGGTGTTCCCAGCCCACCTCGGGGACAAGCTCCCGTAACCGGTCCCGGAGCCGGCGCAGATTCGCAAAAAAAGGACGGGCCTGCTCGGCCTGCTCCACAATCGGCGCGACGGTCATCAGCCCGTTCACCCGTACATGAGGCAGCCTGGCAATCTGTTGTACATTGAGTAGAAAAGCGTCAAAAACTGCCACATCACGATCCCAACCCGCCACGGCGAAGCCGCTTTTCGTCTTTTCGCCGCTGACGTTACATTCCAGGAGGATTGGCTGGGGCTGGCTGTTGGGGGGTTGCCGATTTGCGATGGAAGGCAGCGCTGCCATACGCTGGTTGAGGGTCTCGGCCAATTTAACGCTGTCCACCGAGTGAATTAGAGCAAAATGCCCTATCGTATCTTTCACTTTCCTGGATTGCAGGTGTCCGATAAGGTGCCAGCGAATCCCCAGTTCCATATCCCCAATCTCAGCAATTTTGGGCAGCGCCTCTTCCACGCGGTTTTCACCAAAAACGCACTGTCCGGCGTCGATGGCCTCCCGTATAACCTGCGCAGGAAAGGTTTTTGTCACCGCGACGAGCATTACCTCGTCAGGAGACCGGGCGGCGCGTCGGGAGGCGTTCTGGATCCGCTCTCGCACGCGTTCCAGCGCTTCACGGATCAATAAACTATGTTGGGATTGTGAGGTTTGTGACATGCTAAGCCCGATTGTAAGACTGACAGGCTGACGTAACACTATCAGACTTTAGTCTCATGCAGTATGGACGATAAGCCTGTGCTTTCAGCCCGCTTGGCCCTACCGTCAAAAAGGAGCAGCAAGTATAGTGTCGCCTGGTATTGTGCCATTGACAGTATACAAAAGGAGATTTGTGATGACGAATGTTAAGAGTCCGAAGACCGCTCGCGGTCGTGTAATTGAGGATCCCGGAATTGCTAGATTCCTTTTCTCTGATGTGCGCTTTAGCTGGGTGTGGCTGGTGGTACGCATCTGGGTCGGTTATCAGTGGATTCAGGCCTCACTTCATAAGATTGCGGACCCAGGCTGGGTTCAAACAGGCACGGCTCTGGCTGGCTTTTGGAAGGGAGCGGTGACGGTGTCGGCGAGCGGTAAATCCAACATCGCCTTCGACTGGTACTCGAGCTTCTTAACCTTCCTGCTCAATAACCATGCTTACACTTGGTTTGGCAAGCTGATTGCGTATGGCGAATTTATGGTAGGTGTTGGGCTGATCGTAGGTGCATTTGTTGGCATTGCAGCATTCTTTGGCGCTCTCATGAACTGGAATTTCATCATGGCCGGTTCGGCCAGCACAAACGGGTTCCTGCTGGTACTCGGCATCTTCCTGGTACTGGCCTGGAAGACGGCCGGTTACATTGGCGTCGACTACTTCCTGCTGCGCTGGTTGGGTGTGCCCTGGACAGGGGGTGAGGAGAATGAACAGGCTATCTCTCCCGCACTTGCTCCCAAAGCCGGAAAGTAGCAAAGCGCTGTAATCACCGGCAAACCTCAAACGCCCCACTCTATAAGCGAGTGGGGCGTTCTTTTTCGCAGGCATTCGACATGGTGGTCATGCGGTTTTGCATTGTCATTTACTATTGATCAGCCCCTGCTTGTGAAAACGATAGAATTACGATATCATTTGCCGTCGCGTCATGGTATTATGAGCGCCCATTACCACCCGATAATGCGGGTGTCTGGCCATTGGCCAATGAATGTCCTATCGAGGTCGCGTTATGAAAATCCTATTAACTCAAGATGTCTATAATCTCGGCCACGCCGGGGAAGTGAAGAATGTAGCCGACGGCTACGGTCGTAATTTCCTGCTACCGCGCAGCCTGGCTGTGGTGGCCACCACCAGCGCTTTGAAACGCGCCGATGCGGTACGCAACGCAGCAATCAAACGGCGCGCACAGGAGCAATCCGATATGGAAGCCGTTGCCCAGGTGATTGGTGGGCAGACGCTGCATTTCATGGTCCGTACGGGTGAGAAAGGCAAGCTCTATGGTTCAATCACAACAGCCAACATTGCCGACAAGCTGACCCAGATACTGGGCAAGGAGTTCGATAAGCGCAAAGTGGCCATGCGTGAGCCAATTCGCGATATCGGCACCCACGCTGTGACCATTCGACTGACCGCCGACATCACCCCCACCGTGAATGTAGTGGTTACACCGGAGGGTGTCACAGTGCCAGTCGCAACGGCTACAGCGGAGGCACCTGCTACTGAAGCCTCTGCTACAGAGGCCACCGGCGCCGATGTGTCTTCCACCCCGGATACACCTGCCTCGCAGCAAATCGCAGCTCCGGGGGCGTCACCGGCTGAGGGTGTCTGAGCATCACTGTTTTCCCTATTTAGTGTCTTGACTGTTTTTCACTGACGCAGCCTGGCAAGGTGACATCAACATGAGTCGGTGAACTGCCGTATGATAGATATCGCGCTTAGCGAATAATCCGTAGGGATAGCGTGGTTTTTTGCGACAGGTGGCAGTGCAGTCGTGCATGCTACAATCACTACAAAATGTCAGACCTGGCACATCGTATCCGCACTGCGCGCGAAAAAATGGGCGTCTCTGTGGAAGAAGCCGAGCGCGCAACCAAGATCCGCCGCCGTTATATCGAAGCCATTGAATCAGGTGACTTCGAGCGCCTCCCCGACGGCCCACCCTCACGTGGTTTTGTGAAGAACTACTCCCGATACCTGGGGATGGATCCTGATCAATCGCTGACGGACTTCGAAGCGGAAGTAGGAGTGCCCATCACACAGATTAGCGAAGTGGTGCCTCCACCGCCCACGCACCAGCAAGCCGTCTCACGCTACACGCAATTGGTTAAGCTGCCTCAGGTCCAGTGGAAGGGCGACCTGCCTCCAGACGAGGCAACGGAACTGGACATGATGGCCGCGGGGGAGGGAGAAACCACTGCCGCTGATCTGGAAGCACAACAGGTGGACGCGGGTCGCCTGGTCTTACGTCGCTCGGAGTCGGCTCCAACACCGAACTCCTTCAGCCTGCGAGAGCCGAAAATCGCTCAGGCTAGCGATGTAAAACCATTCCAGTTGGGTCATTCGCCTTTCAGCCTGCGCAGCCTCACCATCCCGTTCAGCAGCCAGGCCGCAGCCCAGCCTCATCACATCACTCCCATGTCGATGACCGGCCAGGATCACACACGCGCCTTACTGACACTCGTGGCTACGGTCGGTGCAGTAGTTCTCGTCCTGGCATTCGCACTGGTGATCGTACCTGCGCTGAATGGCCTGTCGTCGAAGGCAGCCGCGCCGGAAGCGACCCCTGTCATCACGATATCGTACATTGGTGCCACGCCCGACACCTCATCGTCTTCGTCTGCGGGAATGGTGGCGGGAACGCTTGCCATTACCAGCGACATCTCTGCAACAGCCGATGCCCCGGCGACAGGAGTGCTGGCTAGCACGGCTAACCAGACTGTCGCGGGCACGAACACAACAACCGCGGACCCCGCGCAGTATACGCCCACCGCCTCCGATGCCAGCGCCCAAACGAGCATTACCCCCGCTGCACAAGCTGGATCCATTCCACCCCTTGCAGGGGGAGGGGTCCTGCTAACCCTCGATGCAAAAGAGCACGCCTGGGTGCGTGTGCGGGTGGATGGCAACGTCGTCTACGAGGGCATCCCACCGATCGGTCCCAACTCACAATGGCATGGACAGAACACAGTCGGCATCGAAACCGCCGACGCCGGCGCGTTCGATGTGATCATCAATAATGTCAGTCTTGGGCCAGCGGGTTCGTATGGTTCCACCGCAAAGCTTAACTGGAACTCCAACGGCCAGCTTGTCCCCTGATCCGTGATTTTGGAAAATCCAAAATCCAATGCCTCGTAAGTCCTATTACCTTCTGTCGCTGGGGTGCTCGAAGAATACTGTGGATTCTGAGAGCATGGAACGCCTGCTGGACCAGGCAGGCTATCGGAGAATGGAGTCGCCATCCAGAGCAGACGTGTTGATTGTGAATACCTGCGGATTCATCGGCTCGGCCCGCGAAGAGTCCATCCGCAACCTGCGCGATCTGGCGCGCAGGAAAGGCCCGGCTCAGCAATTAATCGCCGCAGGCTGCCTGTCACAATTGTGGGGACCGAAACTGGTTAAGGAGGTGCCGGGACTGGATGGCATCATCAGCACGCGTCGCTGGATGGATATCGTGGACTTCATCGGGACTGTGCGCGGCCGCGGCAAGCCAGAGCCGCTTTACCATCTGCCTACCGATGCAATCACGGTGGGTGATGATGAGCGCGGCACGATGCGTACCGCGACGCAGGGCACCAGCGCCTACCTCAAGATTGCAGATGGTTGCCGTCGTCCCTGTGCATTCTGCACCATCCCCACTATTAAGGGCACGCTGAAAAGCCGCCCACCCACACTCATACTGGACGAGGCGCGCCGTCTGGCAGCCACGGGGGTGCGAGAGTTGGTGCTCATCGCACAGGACCTGACCGACTACGGAAGCGACCTGGGGATGAAAGACGGTCTATCTACTCTGCTCGCCAGCGTCTGCCAGGCTGCACCTCAAATCGACTGGATCCGCCTGATGTACGCCTATCCGGGTGCGGTAACGGACCACCTGATCGAGACGATGGTGAGCCATCCGCAGATATGTCATTACCTGGATATTCCGCTGCAGCATGCGCATCCCGCAACACTGCGGCGTATGCGGCGTCCAGCCAACATGGATTGGGTGCGGCGCACCCTCGCCAGGATGCGCGCAGCCATGCCCGATCTGTGCGTGCGCACCACCTTTATCGTAGGCTATCCCGGTGAGACCGATGCCGAGTTTCAGGTGCTACTCGATTTCGTGGCTGAAATGCAGTTCGACCACATCGGCGTGTTCACCTACTCCTACGAGGCGCAGACTCCTTCCGGCAGTTTGCCAGACCAGGTTCCTGAACCATTAATGCAGGAGCGGCGTGACAAACTGATGCAGCACCAGCAACTGGTTTCGCTGGAGCGCAACCAGCATCTGGTGGGCAAGACCCTGCATGCTCTTATTGAAGGTCATGATAAAGGTCTGAGCGTTGGGCGTACCTACCGCGACGCTCCTGAGGTCGATGGTCTGGTGCTCGTGGATGGCACGCTGCCGATCGGTGCAATAGTGCCTGTTCACATAGACGGCGCGCTGGAATATGATCTCACTGCCTCAGTTGTCCGCTCAGGGTAGTGATGGAAAGGGCGCTTGGTAACAAGTGCCAGGCATGCGGAGCGTGTATGGCCCTATGCCATGCACCTTCCGCCTGACAGCCAAGTGGGCCTAAAATACGGCAAACATAGACATGAGCATCATCCAAATCCACGCGAGTATCTCCACCACCGTGATGCTTTACAACACATTGGTCTGCCTGTGGGGGTTTTTCAAGTACATCCGCGGACAGACTAAAATCGACGGGAGTTTCTGGGGTGCGGTAGCCATCAGCCCCATGCTGGGTCTGGTACAGGCAATCCTTGGCCTGATCATGATAGGCATGGGTTATGGTGCGAATGTCCGGCTGGTGCACTACCTGTACGGTGCATTGGTGGTGCTCGCCGTGCCGGCCACGTTTGCCATCACACGTGGGCGCGATGACCGGCCAGCGCTTTTAATCTACTCCGTCGTGTTGCTGCTCACTGCCATCTTCGGGTTGCGCGCCTTTATGACCGCCACCGGCCTCTACTTTTAGCTCTTTATATGGAAGTGCAACCATCATAGGAGAGACAGATCATGGCTCTACTGGGAATTGACCTCGGTACTTCGGGTGTGAAGGCACTAGCCATTCGCGAGGATGGCACGCCTTTGGCCAGCGCAACCGTCGAATACCCCCTCAGCACACCACGCCCGTTATGGAGCGAGCAAGACCCTGCCGACTGGTGGCGCGGGACCTGCGCTGCGGTGCACGCGGTGCTGGCGATGGCGCACTTGAGCTCAGCTGATGTTCGGGCCGTCGGCTTGAGTGGTCAGATGCACGGGTTGACTCTGCTCGACAGGGCAGAAACCGTTTTGCGTCCTGCCATCCTGTGGAATGACCAGCGTACAGGCCCCCAGTGCGAGGAAATCACCCGCATCGTGGGAGGCCAACACCATCTGCTGGAGCTGACCGCCAACGTGATGCTGCCTGGTTTCACGGCACCGAAGATAGTGTGGGTGCGCGAGAACGAGCCACAGGTCTATGCACAGGTGGCTCACATTCTGCTTCCGAAGGACTACATCCGTTACCGGATGAGTGGTGAGTTCGCCACCGAAGTCAGTGATGCCAGTGGCATGCTGCTGTTCGACGTCCGTCATCGCACCTGGTCCAGGGATATGCTCGATGCTCTGGCCATCCCCGCTGAATGGATGCCCCGCACGGCTGAGTCTCATGAGGTTACGGCCTACGTGAGCCCATCTGTTGCGGATGAGATCGGCCTGACAGCCGGAACGCCTATCGTTGGCGGTGGTGGCGACAATGCAGCCGGTGCGGTCGGCAACGGTGTGGTACGTGAGGGTACTGTCTCGGCCAGCATTGGCACGTCGGGCGTCGTGTTCGCCGCGTCGGAAAAGTTTGTCATGGAACCGGAAGGTAAGCTGCACGCCTTCTGCCACGCCTTGCCTGACACATGGCACGTGATGGGCGTGATGCTCTCGGCCGGCGGCAGCTTGCGCTGGTTCCGCGACGTCATCGCGGCAGGCAGACAGGAGAATCGAGGTTCGGGCCTGGAAAGCGTGAATATAAACAGCAATTCCCAGATCCCACTCTCCAACCACAAGCCTCCAATCGGTTATGACGATTTGATGGCAGACGCCGATGCCATCCAGCCCGGGACCGAAGGGCTGGTGTTCCTGCCCTACCTGACGGGCGAACGCTGCCCCTACCCCGACCCGCTCGCGCGCGGTGCGTTCGTGGGTCTGACGCTGCGCCATACCCAGGCACACCTGACGCGTGCGGTGGTGGAAGGTGTGACGTTCGGCCTGGCGGATTCGCTGCAACTGGTGCGTGACCTGGGAATCCGTATCGACGAGGTGCGGGCAATTGGCGGTGGAGCGCGCAGTGCTGTCTGGCGGCAGATGCTGGCTGACGTATTCCAGACCGAAATCACATTGATTAACTCGTCAGAAGGCGGCGCATTCGGCGTGGCGCTGCTGGCTGGGGTCGGTACGGGCGTGTGGGCTAACACGCGTCAGGCTTGTGACGCAACATTGAAAGTTACCACGCGGGTAGAGCCAACAAAAGATGCCGCTGTACGCCGCGCCTATTCTGATGCATATGCACGTTATCGGGAACTGTACCCGGCTTTGGCAGGGGTTTTCGCCAGGTTATGAGCAAACTGATACGGGGCCTCATCCGCTATGTCCGCAAGCGCTACGCGGGCGCACAGATTAAAGTACGCCTGCTGGCGGTGGTAGCATTTGCCATCTTTGCTTACCTGGGCGGCAACGACGCCGCTGACATCGCCCGCTCCATCTCAAATCCCTCGTCCATGGCTGTGACGCTCGGGATAACGGAACAGGAGAGCACCGTCCGTGCGGTGGTCCTGTGCATGCTCAGTGCCATCATCTGCCTGGCCAGCCTGGCGACGGTGCTGGGTGCCATCCAGCGCACAACACTCCTGCGCGGCTGGATTGTTGTGACTGTGGGCTATGCTCTTTACGCTCTCATCCAACTGGGATTTGCCATCCTGCTCATGCATGCTACCCAGGTGCAGGCCTTCATCCCGGTGCTCTACCTCGTGCTGGCAGCCGCTGCTTACAGCTTCGGCCGGCAGGTCAGCCGTGCCCTTGACCCAGTCGTGCACTGAGAATGAGGATGGGAGTGCATGATAAATCGATTGAGTCTGACCAGTTTCCCGCTACCTGCCCTTATGCCCGCTCGCCAAGTGTGTCGCGTAGATTCCTTACGCTCTCAGCCACGCTATGAGCGTCGTTGAACACGGCTGAACCGACGACTACGATCGACGCACCCGCGTCACGCACTTCACAAATCGTGTCGACGTTCACCCCTCCGTCCACCTCCAGCTCTGCCTGTGAGCCGATCCGGTCCAGCATCTGCCGCAGCCGCGCGATGCGGTGTGTTGAGGCAGGAATATACTTCTGCCCACCGTAACCCGGCTCAACAGACATGATCAGTACCAGGTCCACCAGGGGGAGAGCCTCTTCCAGCGCCACGAGTGGCGTGAGCGGGTTCAAAGTGATACCTACCTGCAGTTTCAACTGTCGCAGGTGCTGGATGGTCGAGAAAAGGTGTGGGCACGTTTCCACATGCACGATGACTCGCGTAACACCAGCTTCCTGGTAGTCGTGGAAGGTGCGCTCAGGTTCTTCGATCATCAGGTGAGCTTCACAGAGCAGCGAAGTGTTTCGCGTCACCGCAGCACATACCATTGGGCCAAAGGTGATATTCGGGACGAAATTGCCATCCATGATGTCGAGGTGAATTACGTCTACTCCGGCCCGCTCCGCATCTCGAATCTGCTCCCCCAGCCGCGCAAAGTCTGCTGTGTATATTGAAGGCGCCAGTTTCATGCGTCCATTATCGACGCATCACGCGCGTGGTGAGACAGGCTCACTATGGTCATCCTGAACCTGCCCAAGGTTATGGTTGCGCCACTGGCACAGCCGGCAGATCCCTCCCCACACGCACGATGCGCGTGGCAACCCAGTCCACGGCGCTGCCGATTCGCACCTGCAACCAGGTCGTGTCAGCAGTGCGGCCGATCACCAGAGCCGATTGGCGTTGCCTCAGGCGCGCCATCACGGCATACCTGACGCCCGGTCCGCGCCGTACATTCACCACGTCACCCACCAGCACGGTCACCTGTACCAGGGCCTCTGTAGCAATGGTGGGCACCGCCGATGCATCTCCGTTTACCTGAACAAACTCACTCGCAACCCAGCCTGGCTTGTCTTTGCAGGTGATCCGCCACCATTGTCCATCGTCCGTTTAACCAGTGAGCGGGGCGGACTGCTCTTGAGCCAGTTGGCCTATTACCGGATAGCGCACATCGGGCCCGCTGTGCACATTAACCAAGTCTCCTAATGGAACGCTTGTACTCAGACCGCTCACAGCCAGCGAAATGGTAGTGGTTGCGGTCACCATCTGTTCGGGAACTGGCGTTGGTGTGATCGCCAGGGTCGGCGTCGCCGGCCCGGTGGACACAATCGGTGTGTCATCCATGATTTGCCCACTTCCACGAATGGATAGCATGTATGAGTCATCGATGATGATGCGATAGCGAGGGCCGTCCTGGGTAGGTTGGTTGATGACATCGGCCGGGCGGATGCCGAACGTGCGCTCCAGCAACGGAATCGCACTTCCCTTCCGGGTGGTGTTAAAGTCCACAACCACCGTATGCGGGCACAGCCGATCAGCGGCCCTGATGTTGGTGACATGAAAGCCCAGTCCGTTCAACCGGTCCACGGCGGCCGAACCGAAACCCGGATCGTTGGTCCCGTTCCAAACTTCGATGGGAATGCCATCATTCGGACGCTGGTTCAACGCCACCGTCAACATCTGCTGGATGAGCCGCTCATAGGTGCCACCGTTTTGCATCGGTGTACCAGCGCTCTGATCCATCACGGCACCATTCGCACCACCTGAGTCCAGGAAACGGCTGCGTATCATCATGTCATCGAAGCGGTTGGCAATACTGGCTAAGTAAAGCAGCTTGTCCAACGGTAGATCGGTCTTGACGTACTTCTGGAATTCCGCGAATAATTCGGGGAGTTTAGAGATGGCATTGATCTGTTTAGCTTTGGCAAAAACAGCCCGCACAATGCGCTGCTCGCGTCTCCCGCGGTCCACATCGCCACCCGGTACACCGTAGCGTGCCCGCACAAATGCCAGCGCCTCCAGGCCATTCAAGGTATACACACCTGCCTTCGGGATGTCGATGGTCTGTGTGGGTACTCGCTGGCCTACCTTCCACTTCTCACCTGTAAACGTATCCACATGGGCTGCGCCACCACCCTGCTAGGACCCATGTAATAAGGGTCTTTAGGAAAGACATGGTATAGACGGCAAGTCGCAATCGTGTCCACTCCACCCAGTGTGTCCACTGCTCAGACCAGACCTTCAAAGTTAACCATGGCGTAATAATCGATTCGCAGACCGAAGTTGCGCATCAGCGTGTCGCGAAAGAGCTTTGGTCCGCCAATGGCGAAGGCTGTGTTGATTTTCTGCGTGCCAACACCGGGAATGTGAGCTGGCCAGTCACGTGGGATGGATAGCAGGGTAACCGAGGGGATATCCGGATTGATGCTGGCAATGACAATCACATCGGTATTGTTGAAGTTCTTCGTGGGGCGCTTGTCCACCCCCAGGAGCGCAATGTTAATCGTACCGGGGGCAGGCACACCTCGTTCGCCGGAGCCGGTGGGGCCACGTTGGATCGTGCTGAGTCGAAATTCATGGCACGCGCCGGGCATGGCTGAGCCAGCACTAAAGCGAGAGCGAATCCGGCTATCCATCGACAGATCAGGAGGAATGAGTGCTGACTGTGTGAGACTGTGCCGGCGCCATAGGCGTGTATCATGTCTGGAAGGTTCATAATCGACTGCCATCAGCCTGCTGTCATCAAGGGCCATGAGCCTTTTCAAACAGCCGGTACGGAACAGAGTACTACCCAGCCACCGATCTTAAGTGCCACCAGCCCGCAAGTCCGTGTACATCCGCGGCACAGGATGGGCTGGGGTCAATACTCGTCGTAGTCAACGCTGTCCAGGCTATACGGTTCCGTCGCATCTGGATCAGCCGAAACCTCTAGCGGTAAAGGCGCGTCGCCCAGGCTATAGAGCCGGTCCAGGCTCAGGTCGGGTACGACGGTTTCCGTCGAATGCAGCGTAAGGGCGGCTGCACGCAAACCCAACTGTAACGACTCCGCTACGTCGATGCCTTGCAACGTGCCAAAGATAATAGCAGCCGTCAGCGCGTCACCTGCGCCAGTGGTATCTACAATCTCAACCTGCACCGCTGGGAAATGACCACTTTCTTCAGCGGTGGCATAGCACGCTCCCCGCTCAGCTTGAGTGATGACCGCGGTACCCACGCCCAGTCCGACGAGTGCGCGAGCTGCATTCAGCGCCTCTGCCGGGTTATGGATGAACCCGCTGCCTAAAATGGCTTCGGCCTCGGCGATGTTTGGCGTGATGATGTTTAAAAGCTCCAGATGGGGGCGCAGGCGCCAGGCGCGCTGGGTGGATGTTGGGTCTACACAGATTTTCTTACGATATTCGCGCGCCAGCTGAATAGCCTCCAATAAGGCGGCATCGGTCAGGTTCAGGTCCAACGCCACGACATCACAGTTACGAAACGCATCGCGGTTCAGACGCAGGTAGTCGGGTGTGACATGGTGTAATACGCGCAGGTCATCCATACCGAAGAATAGACCGCCGCTCTGGTTGATCGCTGCCATGTACGAACCGGTGGTGGCCTTCGCAATAACCAGTGCACGTGCTACATCGATGCCCGCTTCGCCAGCGTGGTTCAAGATATTTTCACCCGCATAATCGTCGCCGACCGCGGTGAGGAGAGTCACCGGCACTCCCAGACGTACCAGGTTCTCAGCAATGTTACGCGCCACGCCACCAAAGCTGCTTTTGATGGCAGCCGAGTTACTGGTACCCGCGAGAGGTTCTGCGAACAGGCGACCTTTGATGTCAAGATTGGCCGCGCCGACAACGAGCACGCCTTCAGGCATGATCCTAGTGTAACCGGTTTTCGTAGCTTGGTGAGAGGTGATGCAAACTTAATGTACGTTCGCCAACTGCCAGGCAATAAAAGTAGCAATTGCCGCCACCACACCAAATTCAATCAACACGCCACGCGTCAGGCGGTCCTGAACATACTGTTGTGCCAGTCCCGTCATCACATAGAGCACCGCCAGTAATAGCACTCCCGCGCTCCAGTTTGACAGGTTCCAATAGTTCAAAGCCCAGGTGGCCTCGCCTACCATCAAACCGACAACCAGCGAGAACGTCGCCGCCGTGCCCAGGCCTATGATGTGCGGCGCCATCAGGTCAAGTGCCAGGCCAAATGCCACCAGTGCCGAAAGTGTGGCACTGATAACGCTGCGTTCCCGAGCCGAATAGATGAGTGTGAATAATCCAAATGCTATCGCGTAGCTCACACCTGTTAGCATCAAACGCGCCACGGCATAACCGCGCGCATAGGGAGATAAAGCGACATACTCCGCAAAAACCAATGTGGCGATGGTGATCAGACCTACCAGCAGCACCGTCACCCATAACGACCAGGTGGGGATACGTGTAAGAAGCCAAGCCAATGTCAACGCGGCAAACCCTGGTGCGATCCAGAAGGGAAACAGGTACGGGATCTCCCCACCCCGCACGTCGGGGTGATCGCGCAGCACCCAATCGACGCCGGCGCACGTAAGCACGGGCATCAAAACCAGGAGCAGTGAATCTGCAGACAAGCTGATGGACAACGCTGACCCAAGGAAATTGATGGTGCCACTTCGGGTGGGCAGGTCGACTACCTCCAAAGCTACGGGGGTCAGCGCAACTTGTGCCATGAGAACCAATACACGGTTTCGCACCGACGATGCATTCAGGTTGATTATTTCAGTCGTACTTGTCATCTGCGTCATAATATTGAGATGGGATAGAGAACTGCGTTAACTCCACATGACTGCGCAAGATGGCTCAAAACCCATCCTCAGCCTGTATGCTCAATTCACTATCCTTCTACCCGTTCCGCGCGGTGCAACCACTTTTCCATCCACAAAGCTGAGCCGACCACGCACATACACCTGTTTCAC
>JAJYKL010000085.1 GCA_021788625.1 Chloroflexota bacterium | reverse complement strand
TGCGCCCTGCGATCAGACACAACGATCTACTCGGCGTCGCGCTTGCCAAACACAGAACTCGCCTCGATGACGATGCCGCCTCGCACGCTCTGTACCAGTGACACCTTGCAGTACCAGGGCTGAATGGTTTCGACGACTTTGTCGCGGATGATGACAGCCAGGTCTTCAGCAAACTGATGCATATCGCGGAAGTGCATCAGGTACAGTTTCAATGCCTTGGACTCCACGCAGTATTTGTTGGGGGTGTACTCAATGCGTACCTGGTAGTAATCGGGCTGCTTATTAATTGGGCAGATGCAGGTCAACTCGTTCGACGACAACGCTACCAGACTCAAGCCCGCACGCGCCGGGATCACGTCCAGTTCGTCGATCGGTTCGTTAAACTGCTTGCCAAGGTACTTGGGTTCCATTGCCGGTCGCGAGTATAACATCGTGGCAGGGCGCGGTTGCAACCGCGTCGAAAATTCCGGTAGAGGAGGCTAGACATGCGCATCGACCACTTCATACACTGCGTGTCATACCCCTGCACGGATGTGCGACACGATGCCTTCGCTGTTCCCGGCGTAACGATTACCGCCGCTGAGATTTCAGTCGTTCTGATCTCCGAATGCGCTCCGCGGGACCCAGCCGATTCCTATTACGCAAAGGGCAAACCGTTGTTCCTGGAAACCACGGTGCAGGCATTTAACGATGCCGGGTTGGCCGTAAAAACATGGAAAGACCTGCTGCAGAAAGGCATTTACCTCACCACGGCTGTGAAGTGCGCCAAAGCGAGCCAAGCCATCCAAACCGCAACAGTTCAGCGATGTTCGCTTCTGCTGGAGCAGGAACTGGCCTTGTTTCCCAACGTGAAGGCCTATTTGTTGATGGGGGATGTGGCAATCCGGGCCATCAACACAATAGCTCGCCGGTCGGGTGAGGGGCGCATCATCCCGGCCGGATCAACGTATAAAATCCGTGGCGACACGTACACCTGGCGAGGTGCACGCGTGTACCCGTCGTACCTGCAGGCTGGTCCCAGTTTCTACATCGAGAAGAGCAAACGCCGCATGATTGTTGAAGACATCAGAGCCGCCTGTTCGGTATAGGGGCGGACCCGCCGTCGGCGCTAGACCGGAACGGCTTGTGGCAATGAAATGGTAAACGTGCTACCCTGACCCGAAGCGCTCTGAACACTGACCTGTCCGCCGTGCGCCAGAACCACACTCCTGACGAGCGCCAGCCCCAGGCCACTGCCGCGCGGGCCACTGTCTTTACCGCGGTAGAAGCGCTCGAAGATGTGCGGTAGATCGGCTGGATCGATACCGGTGCCGCTGTCCTGCACCGATACTTGCACATCATGGTTATGAGTGGATGCACAGACCACGATCTGGCCTCCGTGGGGCGTGAATCTTAAGGCGTTGTCGATCAGGTTCGACAGGGCGATCTGGATGCGCGCGCGGTCACAATGCACGGCGATCGGCGGCTCTGGGCTGCAGACGTTCAGGTTGATGTCCCGCTCACGGGCGATCTGCTTGAACGCAGCGGCGGACGCCTGCAGAATGTCGCCTGCGTCATGCAGACTCAACTCCAGGTCCGCCACACCCGAGTCCAGCCGTGACAGGTCCAGTAGATTGCGCGTGATCCACTCCAGGCGTTCGATCTGAGCCTGGCTTTCGGCCAGGAACTCATCGCGCGCAGACGGATCATTCGAAGCACTGTTGCGCAACAACTCGTTGAACATCTTGAGGGCGGTGATCGGGGTGCGTAGCTCGTGGGAGGCATCCGCGATGAAGCGACGCAGTGTATCACGCTCGGCGGCCAACTCGGCGAAACTGGCCTGTAAGCGCTCAGCCATCTCGTTGAACTGGCGCGCCAACTGGCCTGTCTCGTCATCCCGCATCACAGGCGCACGTACCGTCAAGTCGCCCGAACTCATCTTGTTGGCCGCGAGGGCCAGGCTATTTAGCGGAGCGGTAAGGCCCCGACCCACGAAGAGTGCCACAACGCCGGCCACCAGCGACGCACCAATAGCGGCCAGTAGGACCGCCGGCGCCATGGTGGAAAGGGTCTCGGCGCTAAAGTCAGGTGCACCGCTGAGCTCCACGTAACCCAGGGTCCGACCGCTATTGGCTATGGGCACGCTGACCGTGCGGTTCGAGCGGTCGGCAGCTACCAGGTCACTCATGGTCGTGGAGGGGGCAATTGTCGCCGTGGGGAGAGCCTGCGCCGTTTGAGCGCTACTCGTGCCCGATGAACCGGTGCTGGCTGCCGCGCTAGCAGCATCTGGATAGGGCCGGAAGACAAATCGTCTGCCCCATGGACCGTCTTCCCGCTGCACGATCATGTATTGGCTACCGGGCGGCAACTGTCCCTGTCGCGAGCCGATCCCCGGAATGGTGACGCCGGATGCGCCATTTTGACCTCCGATCACCAGTGACATGATGAAGGGCTCCACGTCGCCGTCGCGATTGTATAGATCATGTTGCTCAGGTGGCATCACCCATACGAACGTGTCCAGTGCTGTGTGAGAGCCCGAGTCGGCCAGCACATTATTGCGAGCGTCCAGGAAGCGAACGCGCACATTACCCAGGAAGGCAGAGGTCTGAGCCAGACGCTGTAGGTCATATTGGTGTGGTATAGGCCAGATCAGCGGAACAGCCTGACGCGCTGCAGCATCTGCATTAGCTGTCAGGTAATCGATCTCCTGCTGGTCGGTGCGTTCTTTGACCAGTGACAACGCGAGCGCACCGACTAACCCGGCGGTCAGCAATGTCAGCAACATGTAGCTGGCGACCAGACGCCAGCGAATGGAACGCAGTTTCATCTCCCACCCACTTCAAACAAAAACCTCCGAGGCAGTCCTCGGAGGTTCACTCGGCTGAATGTAGCCGGCGGCCAGTCTCAGCCGCCATTCGCGTTTGCCAAGGTAATAAGGCTTATCGATTCGATCTCACCCTAGAGGCTGTTGCCCAGCGGTACCGGCTGGCTTTGACTGCCAGTCTGATTGCGTCCACCGCCTCCGAAGAAGCGGAACATTCCACCTGGCGTCCCAAAGGGATTTGTCCCTCTGCCCTGACCATGCCACCCGAATCGCCCGTAGGGCATGCCCTGGCCAAACACCGGACTGGTGCTTACACCCAGGAATGCCGTTCCGGAGTTGCTGGGATTGCTGGCCAGGGTCACCTTCACCTCGGCCGTGGTGTTGTCACTATGCTTAATGCTTAGCGTCACTGTGTCGCCAGGCTTGTGAGAGGTGATGGCCTGGCCCAGAGCCTGCGGATTGGCCACGGCCGTGCCATTCACCGCGGTGATGATGTCACCCGCTTTGAGTCCTGCCTTCTCGGCCGGGCTCCCCGCACTGACGCTGACGATGCGCGCACCTGAGCCAGTCACCTGAATGAATGGCAGACCGGGAAACAGTCCCGGGCCCTTTCCCCTGCGGAAGCCTTCGCCACCCTGGCGGTAGGCTATGCCCAAATACGGGACGCCTGCCTTATTCGGGTTTGTGCCCAGTGTAACCGTAACGTCGCGCTGACTCTGGCCAGCGCTGATGACCTGTAACGTTACCTGATCGCCTGGCTTATAAGTGCTCAGCACCTGGGAAAGGACGTGAGTGGCATCCAATTTCGTGCCACCGATCGAAACAATCACGTCGCCTGCCTTGAGGCCGGCCTTATCTGCCGGACTGCCCGATACGACGTTCACGATGACCGTCTGCGTGCCGCTAATGACTGCACCCGGGCCATTCCCGAAAAAGCCGCGGCCGGGCCTGAACCCGCCACCAAAGACCAGCAGTCCCAGGTCAGGGTTGCCGTTGCGATTGCCGAGTGTCGCCGTCAGCGTACGCTTGTCGTCGCCGTGTGTCACGGTCAATTTCACCTGATCGCCGGGCTTATGGCTGCTCAGGGCGTTGCGGTAGTCTGCCAGCGTGTTCACTGCCTGACCATCTATCTGCAGCAGGATATCGCCGCGCTTCACACCCGCCTTGTCAGCAGCCCCATTGGGCTGTACCAAAACAACAACCAGACCTGTGGTCTGAGTTGGAGTGATCTGACCTGTTGTCCTAAACGATCGGAGTACAGCATTGCGAACCAATGCACCGCCGAATCTTGATGCAGCTTGTGCAACATTTAAGGTGGCGAACACGGCACCAGCGAGGAGCCCAACTGCAACGACTGTGGCGCCAGCCACAATGAGTAACTTCTTCTTATTCATAAAATGATAACCATCCACCTCCAAACGCGAATGCAGTGTTGATGGTAGGAGTATGTTGTTAGCTCCTTATTATGAACATGTTAAGAAATCATAATAAACCGGGTTGTGTCATGGCTTGAATTTGTAGCCGAACCCGCGCACGGTCAGTAACCAGCGTGGGCTGGTGGGATTGTCTTCCAGTTTCTCGCGTAAATGGCGGATATGCACGTCAATGGTGCGATCGTCACCAATATCGCTACCATAACCCCACACGCTTTCAATCAGCATATCACGGCTGACTGGACGGTCTGGATTACTCACCAGGTACCGCAGCAAGCGGAATTCGGTGGGTGTCAGACTTACCAGTTGATCGCTGCGCCAGACCTGCATCTTTTCCAGATCAATCACAACGTTTCCAAACGACAGCTTTTCGCGTACGTTGCTATTGGCCAACTCACCATACGAACGCCTCAGCATGGCGCGAATGCGTGAGACTACCTCACGCAGGCTGTAGGGTTTGACGACATAATCATCCGCACCCAGCTCCAGGCCAAGTACTTTATCCACCTCTTCATCGCTCGCTGTCAGCATGATGACAGGCTGGCGCTTGCCTTGTGCCCGCAATTGCCGGCATACGTCGAATCCGTTGATGTCGGGCAGGCGGATGTCGAGCAGGATCAGGTGGACATCCTTATCGCGCGCAATTTCAAGCGCCTTCTGGCCACGGTCAGCCCAATAGGTGACAAAACCCTCGGCGTTCAAACCGTAGAGCAGCCCACGTGCCACCGCAGGCTCATCTTCAACGATCAGAATATGCTCACCAGCCACGCCGCCATTGTAATCTGGCCCAAGGTATTGCACGATAATGAGAGCTGTGATTATCGGCATCGACGCCAGTCGTGTTTCGGTAGCGCACGCAACTGGCACGCAACGCTATGCGCGAGAAGTCATTGCTGCACTTCTACGCCTCGCGCCGCAGCACCAATACCGGCTTTACGTACGCCCCGGCGCGGAAATGCCGCATGATCTACTCGATAACCCTGCCCAACCCCGTGTCCTGACACTTGGACCCTGGCGGCTGTGGACGCACGTGGGTTTGGCGCGTGAGCTGGCGCTGCATCCACCGGATGCGTTATTTATTCCGGCGCATGTGCTGCCGCTGCCGCAAGCAGTGCGGCACACCACGCGAGCGGTGGTCACCGTCCATGATGTGGGATATCGCTATTTCCCAAACACCCACCCCCTTCGCCAGCGTCTTTATCTGGATTGGAGCACGGCCCTTATCGTGCGATACGCCTGGCGTGTGGTGGTGGACTCCGAGGCTACCCGCGGCGATGTGCAGCGCTTCTATCATGCGGCAGCCGGGAAACTGCATGTGGCTTATCCAGGACCGCCAGCACTGGCAAGCACCTCTTCACAAGATGAAATTGCGATTCAGCATAAGATGGATTTGTTTGGCAAGCCCTACGCACTCTACATCGGCACGTTGCAGCCGCGCAAGAATCTTGCCCGGTTAATCGAGGCCTGGCAGATTCTATTGAAAGACTGGGGGGGCGAGGTTAACGCTACAAACTGCAGCGAACACACGGTATCGCAAGGGGCGAGTTCCCAATCTCAAGACATAGCGGCGCCTTCTCAAGTATCTCAACTCCAGTTCCCGGTCCTCGTCATCGCCGGCGACCAGGGTTGGGGCCATGAAAATCTACCAGCGGAAGTGCATCGGCGTGGTCTGAGCTCGCATGTTCGGTTTACGGGCTACATCAACGATGCCGAGAAAGCCGCTCTGCTGCGCGGGGCGCGCGCGTTCGCGTATTGTTCCCTGCATGAGGGGTTCGGCTTACCCATCCTGGAAGCCCAATCAGCCGGTGTGCCTGTCGTTTGCAGCAACACTTCTTCACTCCCCGAGGTGGCCGGTGACGCAGCGCTGATGGTGGACCCACTGGACCCACGCGCCATCGCCAGCGCGTTGCGCCGTGCCCTGTGTGATGAGGCTACACGAGCCAGCCTCTCACAGGCAGGGTACCGTAACGTGGCACGCTTCTCGTGGCAGCATTGTGCGCAGGTGATCCTGGAGCTGCTGGAGAACACATGACTGCCACCCCTCCTGTCGCTGCAAGACCGATTCGAATTCTGGGTGTGCGCGTGGACGACGTGACCATGCAGGAAGCATGTGACCATCTGGCTATGTTGATGGCACAGGGAGGCGTGCATCAGGTTGCGACCGTTAACACCGAATTTGTCATGGCTGCACAGCGTGATCCGGTCTTTGCGTCAGTGCTGGAAGCCACAACCCTGAATGTACCCGATGGAGTGGGGGTTCTGTGGGCCGCCCGGCGCCTGGGTCACCCCCTGCGCGAGCGTGTGGCCGGAGTGGAACTGGTACGCGAGCTGGCCGCTCGTGGCTCACAATACAAATGGCGTGCCTTTTTCCTGGGCGCACGTCCAGGAATCGCCGAGCGCGCTGCAGCCAACCTGGCGCTGCGCTACCCAGGGTTGATTGTGGCCGGTACTTATGCCGGATCACCGCAGCCGGACGAGGAAGAAGCGATCCGCGCGCGGGTGCGGCATGCGCAGCCAAACCTGCTCTTTGTGGCATACGGCGCACCGGCGCAGGATAAGTGGCTGGCACGCAACCTGCCACAGTTGCAGTGGGGACCAGCACCAGACGGTGCTCCTGAGGGATTGATCGGTGTCGGGGTGGGTGGGGTGTTTGACTTTCTCACCGGCTTACAAAAGCGCGCCCCAGGTTGGATGCAACAGGCCGGGCTGGAGTGGTTCTATCGTCTACTCAGACAACCCTGGCGCTGGCGGCGCCAGTTATCCCTCGTCCGGTTTGTTTGGGCCGTAATGCTAAAATCCGGATGACCGGTCAGCGCAGCCATGTGAAAAGGATGCGAATCAGACTATGGCGGACGACAGGCAGGACGTGCAAGGTGGCAACCCATCACCAGCCAGCGAATCCAGTGAAACGCCGCGCAATTTGCTGATGCGCTTACGCGTCTTGCCACTGTTTGCCTCGCTGACTGATGAGCAGTTCAGGGCGGTCGCCAATCTGCTTCGCTCGGAACAGGCACAGCTCAGTACACGGCTCATCCAGCAAGGGGGGCTGAATACCAATCTTTACATCCTGCGCAGAGGTCTGGGTGCTTTACGCGCGCTGGACGCGAGTGATCGGGAGCAGACCGTCGGACAGTTGCAGGTGGGCGACATCTTTAACGAAGCGGCATTCCTGACCGGTCTGCGCAACAGCCGGACCGTCGAAGCACTGCAGCCGCTGGTGCTGTGGTACATCCCACGCGACACCTTCCAGGCTTTGTTAATCGAACGGCCCGACATTCAAACCAACTTGCACTACCCTGAGAATCTGCCGCCCACGGCTCCACGTCCGGGTGCCCAGCACCCCCATCCGCGTTTCGACTGGCAGCATCCCAACGAGCAGGTGGTGCTGTTCAGCAAAAAGCATCCCTGGGTGTACTGGCGGAATTTGTGGCCATTGGCGATCGCGATCGTGACGATGCTCGCTCTGGGACTATTGGTGCGAAACGAACCCAACAGCACCCTCGTCCATATCTATCAGGCACTCATCGGAGTGCTGGCGGCGGGGACGTTATTCTATGCGGTGTACCAGTTTGTAGACTGGCAGAACGACTATTACGTCGTAACGGACCAGCGCGTCGTCCACCGCGAGCGCACGCCTTTTACACGCGATCGCCAGAGCGAAGTGCCCATGAACAAGATCCAGGACGTGGGAACGGACCGCCCCGGACTGCTCAGTTATCTGCTCGACTATGGTGATGTGACCATCGATGCCAGTGGTCTGCGCGCCCGCGTACGCTTCAAGGACGTGCCGAAGCCCAACCGGATCGCCGATGCGCTCCTGTCGCAATCGACGCGCACGCAACTGGATACCCATGCGACGCAACGCGCCAAGGTGCGGGCTGAGTTGATTAGCGAGCTGAGAATTGCTCCAGGCACACCGGGCAGCCAGCCGGTTGTTCGCCGCCGCCCGGCGCCAGCACGGCAGGTGGCACAGCGGTCCGGTAATTCGCTGGGCGGTGTTCGCAACACCCTTGCACCGTATATGCGCGCGGTACAGGGCGACAGCATTATTTATCGAAAGCATTGGCTGCGCCTGTTGGAAGTGGTGTCGGGGCCCATATTGGGCGTGGTACTATATGTCGCGTTCCTCGTTCTGGTACGGACGTTTGTGCCAGATTTGTCAGCGATTCTGTTTGATACGCCGGTAATCCTGGCCGTCGTCCTGGTGGGTGTGGCTTTGTTGTTTACAACACTCTATCGCTATGAAGACTGGCGCAATGACATTTACATACTGACTTCAGATCGCGTAGTCGATATTGACCGCTCACCGTTCGGTCTGGGTGGATCCACCAAGCGCGAGGCGCGGCTTACAGCAATCCAGAATGTGAATTCGGACATCAATGGCGTGTGGGACAATGCATTCAACATGGGAACCGTTATCATACAGACCGCTGGCTCCGAGGGCACGTTGCGCTTCGAAAGTGTGCACGATCCGCGTGGCATTCAGCGTGACATCTTGGAGCGCATGGAAGCCCTGGATGCTCGGGTGCGGGAGGCGCAGTCATTGGAACGGCGGCGTGAGTTTGCAGAATGGGTCGGCATTTATGACGAGCTGAAAAAGTTATACGGCGATGGGCAGCAAAGCCAGTAGAGGATCCTGACGAGGTGTCGCCGCAGGAAGAAAGGTGATGGTACGAGAGATACGCAAAATTGGTGATCCGGTGCTCCGCCGCAAGGCGAAAAAAGTAGAAAAGGTCACTCGCGAAACACAAAAGTTAATTGACGATATGTTGCAGACCATGCGTGAGTCACACGGCATGGGCCTGGCGGCTCCACAGGTTGGCGTCTCTCAGCGTGTGGTCGTAGTGGAAGTTGAGCAGAAAGAGGAGAGTTCGTCTGCCAGTTCAACCATAACGTATGCATTGGTCAATCCGGAAGTTGTCCGGCAGTCCGATGAAACCTGGCAGGATCAGGAAGGTTGTCTGTCAATTCCAGGATGGCGCGGAGAAGTGGAACGTCCCCTGCACGTCTCCGTTAAGGCACTCGATCGCTCAGGCAATCGTGTCAAGCTCGAACTGGATGGCTGGTTGGCACGCGCTACGCTGCACGAGATCGACCATCTGGACGGCGTCCTTTTCATCGACAAACTGGTAGCGCCCGATCGCGTCTGGCGCGTTAAAGAAGGCGAGGAAGAAAAAGAAGCAGCGTGAAAGTCAATGCATATTCATCCCCGGAGGTATTCGATACTCTGGGCGCAGAATGGAACGAATTGCTGCTTCGCTCTGCCACGGATGTACTATTCCTGACGCGCGAATGGCAGAGGACATGGTGGCGCGAACTGGGAGACGGTGACCTGTGCGTCGTCACCCTGCGCGATGACGCGGGCGTGTTGCAGGGTATCGCACCGCTTTTCATCTACCCGGTCGATTCAGGCAGGACTGGGATGTCGTTCGTGGGCTGCAAGGAAGTGTCCGATTACCTGGACTTTGTCTTTGCGCGTGATCACGAAGAGGCGTGTTATCAGGCGCTGGTGGACTTCCTTGCCAGCGCCGACAGCTCGTCCTGGCAGGTTCTTTCTCTGTGCAACATCCCGGAGACCTCGCCCACCTTTGCGCAACTCGATCGGTTAGCCCAGACGCGCGGGTGGCAGGTGGAGAAGCGGTTCGAAGACGTGGCGCCCATTATCAAGCTGCCCGGCACTTTCGATGAGTACCTGGCGGGTCTGGAAGGCAAGGAACGCCGCGAGCTGCAGCGAAAACTGCGCCGTGCCGGGAACGAGGTGCACATCACATTCACGACCGATACAGCCCGGCTGGAGCAGGATATGGAGGACTTTTTACGCCTGATGGTGGCTTCCATGCCTACGAAGGCGACCTTCATGACGCCGCGCATGCGTCAATTCTTTCATGCTATCGCACGCGCAATGTTCGATGCAGGTTGGTTGCAGCTCTCATTTCTTGACGTGCACGGCGAACGTGCGGCCAGTTATATGAACTTCATATATGGCGACACAGTGCTGGTGTACAACTCGGGGCTGGATCCCTATCGCTACGCGGCGCTCAGCCCCGGACAGGTATTGCTGGGCCGCCTGATCGAACAGGCGATTGGTGATGGGCATCGTGCCTTTGACTTCCTGCAAGGCAACGAAGAGTATAAGCACAAGTTGGGGGGAAAAGATCTGAACCTGTATACCCTGACCATCAGCCGGTGAGGGTCAGGGCCCGATGTACGCCCGCGACCGGTTATCGCAGCATGGAGATAGACAGGCTGCCGGTACTGGTTGGGCTGGCTATCGGGCGTGAGAAATGGAATGGAATGGTTATGGAAGAGAAACTGGCAGGCATTGAGGCACATTATAACGAACTGACAGCCCAGATGGCACGCCCGGAAGTCACCAGTGATTATTCGCGCTACGCCGAACTGGCACGCCAGCAGAACGAGATCCAGCCCATCGTCTCGGCGTACCACGAGTGGCAGCGCGCCCGAAAGGAACTGGCTGATGCTCAGGCGCTCGCAGAGGGCGACGATCCAGAAATGGCCGAGATGGCGCGGACCGAGCTGGAGGGGCTGCAGCACAAGATCGACGCACTGGATAAGCAGCTGAAATCGTTGCTGCTACCCAAGGACCCCAACGACGAGCGCGACGTGATCATGGAAATCCGTGCCGGGGCTGGTGGTGATGAAGCGGGGTTATTTGCCGCTGACCTGTTTCGCATGTACACCCGTTATAGCGAGGAGCACCACTGGAAAGTGGAGCTACTGGATGAGAATGAAACAGGCATTGGCGGGTACAAGGAAGTCATTTTCAACGTGCGGGGCAAAGGTGCCTACTCGCGGTTAAAGTTTGAGAGCGGGGTCCATCGTGTGCAGCGCGTGCCCACCACCGAGGCCAGCGGCCGCATTCATACCAGCACGGCCACCGTGGCGGTGTTGCCGCAGGTGGACGACGTCGAAATCAACATCCCTGAGAAGGATATCGAGGTAGAAGTCTACAAGTCACAGGGCGCAGGGGGGCAGAACGTGCAGAAGAACTCCACTGCGGTGCGTATTCGCCACATCCCAACGGGCATTGTTGTGCAATGTCAGGACGAACGCAGCCAATTGCAGAACCGCCTTCGCGCCATGAGCATCCTGCGCGCCCGCCTGTACGCCATTGAGCAGGGCAAGCGGGATGCGGCCATCTCCGAGACCCGGCGTGATCAGGTGGGCAGCGGCGAACGCAGCGAGAAGATTCGCACCTACAACTTCCCTCAGAACCGCGTCACCGACCACCGGCTGGATAAATCGCTTTACCATCTGGAAGCCGTGTTGAACGGCAACCTGGAAGAGTTCATTGACGAACTGGGCGAACGCGATCAGGCGCAGAAGATGGAGTCGACTGTCTTCTAGCCGACTGAGCCTGACGAGTCCCGCCATGACCACAACGATCCACCGATCCTTGCGCGACGCCATTTTGCGACTGAACCAGGCGCATGTCGATAGCCCGGCCACCACGGCCCGTGCTGTTCTATCTAGCGCGACAGGGCGACCACGCGAATGGCTGGTTGCGCATGACGATGAGTCGTTGGATGGCGAGGCTCAGGCCAGGTTGAATGTCCTGCTTTCACGCGTGCTGGCTCACGAGCCCTTGGCTTACGTTCTGGGTCACCGCGAGTTTTATGGACTGGACTTTCACGTCAAGCCATGCGTGCTGATCCCACGCCCGGAGACGGAGCTGCTGGTGGAGTTCGCCTTGGCCGATCTCTCTACCGGCGGGCACAGCCAGACAGCCGGGGAGGCAGGGAGAGCCGCGTCGGTTGACCTGATCGATGTCGGCACGGGCAGTGGTGCGGTGGCGGTGGCCGTCAGGGTGCATGCACCCTCGTTACGGGTAATCGCGACCGACATCTCGATGGCGGCGTTGGTCGTAGCGAGAGAGAATGCCGCGTTGCACGGCGTGAGCGACTGCATAACTTTCGTTGAGTCCGATCTGCTGGCCGGCGTGTCAGCTCATGCACGCACGATCACAGCGAACCTGCCGTACGTCACGGTTGAGGAGATTGAGGCACTCCCCCCCGAGATCCAGGCTCATGAGCCGCGCGTAGCGCTGGACGGCGGTCGCGATGGCCTGGACCTGATACGCCGCCTGCTCACTCAGCTTGACGAGCACTTGCATCCGGGTGGAAGCGCCTACTTCGAGATCGGGGGAACACAGGGACCTGCCGCCCTGCAGGCCGCACAGCAAGTATTACCCGGCTGGCATGTGCACTTGCGCCACGATCTGGCCGGACTTGACCGTGTCCTGCAGGTGACCAGACCGCCGATGCCATGACAATCACACATATGAACAATACTGATGTCGCAACCACGCGCGCACAACCCACCCGCGACGATGAAGGCGTGGCAACTGGCCAGGAACAATCCAGGTTCGATAGCGTGGAAGCTGGAATCGAGTTACTCGCATTGGATCTCGACGGCACCATTCTCGACGACCGTTTCCACATCTCCATGCGCGTACTGGATGAGTTGCGCAAGGCAGAGCAGCAAGGAGTGCGGGTGACGATCGCGACAGGCCGGCCGGTGGAGGTGACGCGACCGTTCGTTCAGGCCGTGAGGGTGAATGCACCGGCCATCTGCCTGCAGGGAGGCCTGATCTACGACTTTGAAACAGAAAGGACCTTACATGAGCTGACCCTGCCACACGAGCTGGGCTGTGAACTCATTGCTTTGGAGCGCCAGTATCGAGCCTGGCAGGCCGTCACGTACGCAGCCGGTGCTCTCTATGTGTCGTCCATCCGCTATGACCGGAGCTTTTATGGCGGGTTACTGGGTACCAGCCTGCAGGTGAGGGAAGATCCCTGTTTGGCGCTGGACGGTCACGATCCGCAGAAGGTGCTTTTCATCGTTCCGCCTGAAGATGCAGAGAACGCTTTGATTGTGCTGCGCGCTCTGGTGGCAGCGCGTGCCACGGTGGTGCAGTCGCACGCCTGGTTCGTCGAGGTGAACCCCAGAGGTGCAGAAAAAGGCGCTGGCCTGGCCAGGCTGGCGCAGGATCTGGGCATTGCGCGCGGGCAGGTGATGGCGATCGGCGACCAGGACAACGACGCCAGCATGGTTGCCTGGGCTGGGATTGGTGTGGCCATGGGCAACGGTAGCGCTGCGTGCAAGACGGTGGCCAATTGGATCGCGCCTCCGATTGATCAGGATGGTGCCGCGGTGGCGATTGAGCGCTTCATCCTGAGCCGAAAGAGGTGATGATTGAGTAGGACTCGAAGCGAACCCACCGACCTATCCAAAATGGTCGATCAATCAAAGTCGGTCTGCGCTGCTGTACGGCTCTTCGTATTACTGGGGCAGGGGAGCATAAACTACCGGCTGCGGCTGCCCCACAGCATCACGTAACGTGAAACGCACCGGACAGATCGGCTGGCCAGGTCGCGCTCCAGGTGCGCCAGGCCCTGCTCGAAATCCCGCTGGCTGATCAGATGCAGCGAGGAATACGTCCTGGCGCGAAAGGCGGCCGCGTCCCTTAATTCATACGGGAACTCGACCAACTCTTCACGAATCCCACTAAACCCGGCCTGCAGCAGCTCGTCGCGCAGCAGCCCCATGGCGGGGTAGCGCTGTAACTCGAGCTCGACGGTGGCGGGAAAGTAGGATGAAAGTGGAACGCGGTTTCGGATGATCCACTCCGAGTCGGTAACCGTGCAGACAAGCCCACCCGGCTTCAGGATGCGTGCGGTCTCGCGAAAGTATGCGCGCAGGTCCGCGACGTGGTGGATCACGTCGACCGAAAACACCAGGTCGAAGTGCGCGCCGGCAAGGCCTGTGGCTTCGGCGCGCGACTGGATGTAGCTCACGTGAGACGGCTGTCTCCGCGCCTGCTGCAGCATGCCGGGGGACAGGTCCAACCCGTAACACAGGTAATCTGTAGCGAGCGCCAGCTGGTGGATGTAGTTGCCCGTCCCGCAGCCCACCTCCAGCACACGCACGCCATCACCTGTGCCACAGGCAGTCCTTAACGACTGCACCACCTGCGGATGGACCTGGCGTTGCTGTGCGTAGGCCTGAGCGATTTGGTTGTAGTCAATCATGCCGGCCGGCAAATGCTTTTCCGGTTCCCAGGCGACGCCGGGTTTCCTGTTTATATTGGCCCGACGAGCGCCGCCATACTCCACTCTACCGCGATGGTGCGGTCCTGCCAGATGCAAGACTTCTGGTAAAGAAGTCTGACATCTGAAACCCTTGGGCTAGGCTTGTTGGGTGGCGACGATGACGGCTTGCTGTTCGCGACGCAACTGCAGCGTGTTCAGGAGCGCTTGCCGGCGGTTACGACGGGCGATCGCCATCTGGATGATGTTGCTGATGGCTTCGCCATAGCTGTAACCGGCTGTCTTGCATGCGCCGATGAAGCCGCCGTCGGCCGTAATATCGGGGTTGGGATTCACGTCCACAACGAAGGGCTGATCGTGAGTGTCAATGCGCATATCCACACGCGCAAAATCACGGCACTCGAAAATACGATAGGTGCTCAGGACGATGTCTTCGATCTGCGCGCGCAGGAGTGAAGATATCTTCACGTCGGTGATCACAGGCATCTGCTGCCAGTCATCGCTGCCGGGCACCCATTTGCCGTCCCATGTGACCAGGCGATGCAACGGATTCGGGACGCGTGAGAAATCGATTTCACGCAATGGGAGCAGGCGCGGGCGCCCATTGCCCCACACACCTACGTTGATCTCGCGCCCTGCGATGAACTGCTCCACGACGGCGGTATCGTGCAGTACCTCATTGACATAGGTCACGCGATGGCGCAGCGCTTCCAGATCATGGACCACGGCATCGTGCGTCACTCCCGTCGAGCAGTGCAGGCTGGCTGGTTTGACGATGACGGGGAATTGATCCCAACTTACCAATTCCGTGGCGCTTTTCACCTCACGACCGGCAGGCGTCGGGATGCTCCAGCGCTGCAAGACCTTCTTCACACGGCCTTTCTCCACCGACAGGTGCAGTGTGCCGGGCGTGTTGCCCGTGTAGGTAAAGCCAAGCTGATCCAGTTCGTGAGCGACGCGTGCCTCGCCACCCACTTCTCCTTCCACGCCTTCGCACCAGTTGAAGACGATCCACTCGGATGGGTTTAAGCCGCGCAGCGCAGGATGCACGTCTCGCCAGAACTCGGCCACGCGAACCGTGTGACCAATCTGCTCCAAGCTCTCAGCCATTTGAGTCGTGTATTTCCGCGCGTCCTCAAGCTCCGTGGGCGTCCACGACTTGTAATGGTTTACGAGCAGCACGACGGGTGCGCGTTGCTTCTTCCTGGGCACTTGCATGGTCACTCCTTCCTCGTCATTGATTTGGTATAGATGAACAGGTCATCACCGTTGTTGTAATAATCCGGTACGACTGCTACACGCTCAAAACCCAGCGACTCATACAACCTGCGCGCAGCGGTATATTTCTCCGTCGAGGAGGTGTAAATCACGATCAAGCGCACACGTTCTTGAGCCGCGCGCTGCTGTACATCGTTGAGCAAAGCACGCCCGGCTCCTCTGCGGCGTAACTGGCCTGACACACAGATCCAAAAGAGATCCCAGGTGCCCTGCGTCATGGACTCACTCCCATAGCAGGCGAAGCCCACCAGCCGCGAACCCTCCCAACAGGACAGAAACCTGTAGTTGTCGTCACTCGGCCCGGTAAACGCTTCGACGAACATCCCGTCAACCACCTCTGCGTCGGACTGGCCGAAGACACCGGAATTGAGCAAGACATCATAAATAGCCCTGCGATCATCCATCGTCGATGGAACGATGCGCAACCCGGGCTCATTAGTGGCCTGGCTATACTGCCCCGGCGTTTGGGTCCTGCTCTCACGCTCACTCATATAAATCGACTCTTTTCCTTCTCAGACTGCCTCCCAGCCTGATTGCTTCCACTCTCACATCGACCTTTATCTGGCTACGGCTGGTATCTGCACGGGCAGGGCCATGAGCCGATCGAGGACAGGAGGATAGGCAGCCACATAGCGTCCCATGGCGAACACCACAATCTGCTCCATAGCCTCTGCATAGGTCAGGCCGCGTGCCCGCGCTGCGTTCGCGAAGCCGCCATCGGGACTGACGTCGCAGTTGGCGTTGATATCCAGCGCCATCGGTTGTCCGTTACGCAAACGCAGGTCTACCCGGCCATAGTCGCGACAACCGGCTGCCCGGTAGGCAGCGATCGCCACACGCTCCAGTTCGGCCTTGAGCTCCGGGAATACAGGTGCCGGGCAGATGGCCGGGGTCAGACGATACGCGGTCGAGTCTGGCTCCCACTTCGCCTGGAATGTGCACAATCGATCATGAATGTCGTTAAAGGCTTCGTAGGTCATCGTGGAGATGCCCACCACGCCAACCTCATCGGCACCGCCCAGCGAGAAATTGTGCCAACCGGAGCTGCTTCCATCACTACCCCACACCGTCACGTTGTATTCGGGGCTATCGAGGAACTCCTCCACCAGAGCCGGGCCATTGTATGCACGAATGGTACGGGCCACTTGCGCGCGGGCTTCAGCCGTGTTCATCACCACCGAGTCGCGCGTGATGCCCAACGAGCAGTGTTCACTGGCAGGCTTGACGATCGCAGGATAGACACCAAAATCCACCTCGTCGCCTGCGTTATAGACAGCCCAGGCCGGCGTGGGGACATGGTGCTCCTCCATACATTGCTTCATCTCAGCCTTATACTGAGTCCGGTCCAGGCAGTTGTAGTCGGATCCGGTGTAGATATAGT
>JAJYKL010000084.1 GCA_021788625.1 Chloroflexota bacterium | reverse complement strand
CGGCGGAGTTGATTTCGCAGCCGGCTCCGGTGTGATACGGGGAGCAGGGGTTGGCGATGGTTTAGCCACTAGCGATAAGGCTGCCGGAGGCACTGCGGGGGCTGGGCCGGGCGATCGGTTGGAGAGTAATAGCACCAACCCGCCTCCGGCCGCCACACCCGCCGCCCCGATCAGGAAAGACCGCCGCGTTAGTCCCTTTTGGCCTGGCTCCTGCACCTTACTTGCAGTATCGTGCGTCTGTCGTCCAGGCGTCTTCGGCCTGGTTGGATACGCTGCACGGATGATCTCCGACGGCGTTTCGGGGATAAAGGTGGCGTCGTCAGGCAGTCGCTCCGGCGCGGTGTTGCGCTCGGGTTCGTTCAGCACAGCCGTAGGCTCATCTTGGCCAGGCATGGAAACACCGATCTCGTGGGCACCTGCGGATGGCGCTTCACAAAGCTCGCGGTGCATGTCTTGTGCCGTGGCATAGCGTGCCTCCCGGTCCAGTTGCAGCCCCTTCATGATGACGCGCTCAGTCTTCATGGAGACATCACAGCAGAACTGCCGGAGAGGAGCGAGTTTGGCCCCAGCCATCTGGTCGATGGCGCTGACCGGACTCGTACCGGATAAAGCATGATACAGAGTGGCAGCCAGCGCATAGAGATCGCTGCGCTGATCCGTGTTGCCCGTGTATTGCTCCGGCGGCGCATACTGCGGGGTCAGGCCACGCACAAGACTGATGCTCTGCGTGCCGCCGATGACCTTCACCAGACCGAAGTCCACGAGGAATACGCGTCCATCTGGCTGGACGATGATGTTGACGGGCTTAATGTCGCGATGCAGGGTGCCCTGTGCATGGATGTACTCCAGAATGCCCAGGAGTTGATCGGCATAAGCGAGTACGATTGGCTCTGGCAGGCCGGTATTGCCAACCAGACTGCCCAGGTTCTGGCCCTCAATCAGGTCCATCACCAGGTAGTAATTGTTCTGCTCCGAGAAATAGAGAGCGACTCTTGGCAGATTGGGGTGGCGCAGGCTGGCCAGGACTCTGGCTTCGCGTCGAAACTGTGCGGCGGCGTTCTGCACGAGCGAGGGGTCAGAAGGGAGCAACAACTACTTGACTACGCATGGAAGATCCAGGCTCAATTCCTGTGCCCGATAGACCGCACCCATCCCACCTTGCCCGAGCAGAGCATCAATGCGGTACCGATTTTGAAGCACCTGGCCGATGGACAACATAGATACAAGGCGTCCTTCCACGCTGAGCGTAGCTTCGATAAACCGACCCGGGCCAATTATGCCACGGGTACAGGTTCAGTTGTCCATATTGGACCGGATGGCATGGGCGCTCCCTATTGGCAATCCAAAGTCAGGAGCGGTACACCAGGCTGCCATCCTGCATGTCAACAACGACTTGAGCCGGTGGCTGGTCCAGTGTGAGCAGGTAATCGGCCAGCCGCTCACGCACGCTGCGCTGCAGGATGCGGCGCAGCGGGCGCGCACCCCACTCCGGGTGATCGTTTTGTGCCAGCACCCACTCCCGTGCTGCCGGCGTGACCTCCAGCGTGATGCCGCGCTCCTGCGCGAGCTTCGCCTCCCGGACCACCATCAAGTCCAGCACGTGGCGCAGCACCTCCGGCGAAAGCGGCTTGAACAGAACGATCTCGTCCAGACGATTCAGGAACTCCGGCCGGAAGAACTGCCGCACCTCGCTCAGCGCCAGCTCGCGGGCGGACTCGCCCAGTGATGTGTCGCCCAGATATTGCGAGCCCAGGTTGCTGGTGAGCAGGATCACTGTCTCGGCAAAGTTCGCCACGCGCCCCTGGCCGTCGGTCAAACGGCCTTCTTCCATCACCTGCAACAGGATGTCCAGGATGCGCGGGTGCGCCTTCTCCACCTCGTCGAAGAGCACCACCGCGTAAGGCGACTTCAGAATGCGGTCGGTCAATTGTCCGCCGCCCTCAAAGCCCACGTAACCGGGCGGAGAGCCAATCAACCGGTTGATCGTGTCGTCCTTCTGATACTCACTCATGTCCAGTGCGACGAGTGCGTCTTCGCTGCCAAAGAGGAACTCGGCCAGCGCTTTAGCCAGCTCGGTTTTGCCAACCCCGCTGGGCCCCAGGAAGAGGAACGATCCGATAGGTCGGTTCGGGTCCTTCAATCCCACCCGCGCCGACTTCACGGCGCGGCTGACAGCCAGCACGGCTTCATCCTGCCCCACCACGCGCTGTTGGAGAGCCTGGGTGATCTGCGCATACTTCGTGCGCTCGTCGGCGCCCAGCTTGCTCACCGGGATGCCGGTCATCAGGCTGACGGCCAGGGTCACATCGTCTGCATCAAGACAGATTCTCTCTCCTCCAGGTTTGTGTGGAGCGATTCCGCCTGGCGCCTCGGGCTTGTTCGCGGTGGCGCTCTCGCTGGATTTCACCACGGCACACGCCTGGTGCATCACCCGCACCGCAGCGCCGGGCAGGGGCTGGTCACCCATGTAGCGCGCCGCCAGGGTGGTGGCGGCTTTCACTGCATCGCCTGAAATCGTCAGCCCGTAATCCCGTTCGAAGAGCGGCTTCATGACGGTCAGGATGTCCTGGCACTCTTTGATCGTCGCCGGGGGCACATTGAGCACGTGCGAGTGCTGCGCAACGGTCAGGTTCGGTTTGATGCGCTCTGTGTAATCAGCGCCGGTCGTGGTGCCGATAATCACCGGTACGCCATCGGAAGGCGGGGTGACAAACGCCTTCTGCAGATCCTTCGCCGCCTGTGGAACGTCGGAGCGCGTCGTCCCCCCCAGGAAGCGCTGCAAATCGGGAAGAAACAGGATGCCGCCCTGTGCCTGCTTGAGCGCCACCTGCATGGCCAGCACCGGGTTGTCCAGCCAGGCCGAATCACTGACCTGGATGACGCTCTGCACGCCGGCCGGCCCTTTACCCTCCGCCACCTGCAGCGCCAATGATTGCACCAGACTGCGCCGTCCACTGCCTGGCGTGCCCACCAGGATGACATGCCGGTCGTCAGCGAGTGTGAGGAGCGTACCCAGATCGCGCAGGAGCGCCTCGCGATAGTACAGCGGCGCCAGTTGCCCCAGCCGGGCCTGCTGGACCCAATCGACGGTGGTACTGTGTTTGCTGAGCAATCCCTGGCTCAGCAAGCCCGCCAGGGCCGTGGGGGTTACCCCGTAGCGTTGCAGAAGCCCGGCCGTGCTCACACCTGCCTGCGAAAGCGCACCCAGCAGGTGCTCCGTCTGGATATAAATGTCGCCGGTCGCCAGCGCAATGCTGCGCGCCTCATCCAACGCCACTACCATTTCATCCGACAGCCCCACCGTGGCATGCTGGTCGTTATAGAAGTTCATGTTGGCATAGTGCCCTGTACGCGAGCGAGCCTGCGTCTCGGTCTCTGTTTCCAGGCTCTTTAGCTTGAACCCTCTCGGTTCGGCCAGGCGTGCCATGGCGCGATAGGCGGTGGAGTCGGGCATGCGCAGGAGAGCCAGCAGGGCCAGCTCGGGGATGAGGACTTGCTTCCCGAACTGGTGCATGATCTCGCTGGAGCGGTTCAGCGCGCTGCGACTGGTTGTGTCCAGTAAATCGGGATTGAGCGTCGTCATGGCTTCATCACCTGTAGCGCAAAACAAGCTCGGTCGGATCGGTCATTTCGTCGACTGCAGCCCGGAGGCCACTTCACGCTGCTGGCCATGTGTGAGCGGCCAGATGTTTGGCGCGACCTGCCCCAGGACCACACTGGCATACCCACAGGCGTAAATCAATACGGGCAGGACGGCGACCCAGTCTCCACGCATGGCTAAGAGCAAGCAGGCGGTCATTGTGTACAAGGCCAGGGCCAACTCTGCGTGCAACGTCCAATCCGTCTGCAGCAGATAAGACTGCCGCCCTGCGCTGGTGCGCCGCTCGCGCGGTGCGTGCCGCCGTGGTCCCGCAGCGGTGTGCGCCGTTTGACCGACCGACTTGGGAGTTCGCACAAATTCACCCGGAGCTTTATCGAACAGTCCTGCCAAAACCGCAGCGGTATTGGAGAACGTCACACCTACACCCAAAAGTACGGCCATGGGTAAACGACGCCAGTAGGCTCGCATGCGTCCCTGTGCCCACTGCGAGACGAACATGACCAGAGTCGGCGTCATGCCGGCCAGGCTGATTACACCCAGCCATTGTGGCAGCCTTTGCATGCCACGGGATCCCACCAGGAGCATCAGGATGGGTGTGACCAGCGCCAGCACCAGCGCGAAGACACTGGTGAAATAGCCGCTGACGTGCAGCAGCGCAGCCATCTTTCCCTTGACCGTCAAGTTTGAGGACACGATGACTCGTGTGAGCTTCCGCAGACACTGTGCACTGCCACGCGCCCAGCGCGCTTGCTGGCGCTTGAAGGCCAGCACATCGTTGGGCAGCTCTCCAGGGCATACCACATCATCCAGGTACAGACCGCGCCAGCCTCGCACCTGTGCACGGTAGCTCAAGTCCAGGTCTTCAGTCAATGTGTCCGGCTGCCACCCGCCGGCGGCTTCGATCGCTTCGCGTCGCCAGATGCCTCCTGAGCCATTGAAGTTCATTTTAAGGCCGGCGGTGGATCGGGCGAACTGATCGACCACGAAGTGCATATCCAACAGCAGCACCTGCGCCCCGGTGATGGCATTGGCCTCGGCATTCAAATGTCCCCACCGTGTCTGGACGAACCCGACCTGGGGGTCGGCAAATGCCTGGTGTTGGCAGATGACGCGCTGCAGGAAATCACGAGGAGGGATGAAATCTGCGTCGAACAGGGCGATCAGCTCACTGCGCACAAGGCGCAGCCCATTGGCCAGTGCGCCAGCCTTGAATCCGCTGCGGTGCTCACGGTGGATCAACTCGATCTCCACGCCGTTGCGGCGACCGTTGGCAACAGCTCGCTGAGCAATGCGGCGGGTGTCATCGGTGGAGTCGTCCAGCACCTGCACCTGAAGCCGGTCTCGTGGATAATCCAGCGCACAGGCCGCCGCGATCACTCGCTCGGCCACAAAGCGCTCGTTGTAGAGCGGCAGCTGCACGGTGACATGGGGCAGGCGATTGATCGTCGCCTCACGGTCGAGCCCTTCCTCACGAGAGGCCTGAGCAGAGGCCTGTTTTGTCCTCACCCAGCGACGGCCAGACCGGTCATGTGTCAGGTTGGGGATCGCCTTATGAAATAGATAAAGAGCCAGCAGAATGCCCTCGTGTAACGCATATACCGCTAGCAGAATCATCGCGACGGCATCGAGCGCACTGATGACATCAACCAAACAAGCACTGAGTGACGACATGGCAAAAAAAACCGCCGCGCTTGCCTGCGCGGCGGCAATGAAACATGATCCAACGACTGGAGGCAAGCCCGATGTGCATCGCCACCGCCCTATGCGACCACATTGTTGCGGGCGCGCGCCCTACTCAAGAACGGCCTTAAAACGTATAGCCTGGCTGTCCTATCCTGCTACTCCGCCACCCAGCCGCAACACTCCATCTGGTCAAAATGGCTACTGATCCTTTTCGAGATCGTCCAGGTCCAGAGAGCCGATAAAGTCCTTGAACGCGCCAAGGTCTTCGTCGCCAACGGTCGTCTCCTCCTCCGGAACCACGCCCGCCCTGTCCATGACATCGTCTTCAACAAAAATAGGACAATCGGCCCGGACGGCCACGGCAACGGCATCGCTGGGACGGGCATCAATACTCACATCTTTACCGTTAACGGTCAATTGAATGCGTGCGTAGAAGGTGTCGTTGTGGAGGTCACTGACAATGACACGCTCAACCTTCGCGCCTAATTCGCTAATCACTTTGATGACCAGGTCGTGCGTCAACGGCCTCGGCACCTGCACATCCTGCAGGTGGATGGTGATTGCGTCCGCCTCGTAAGGCCCGATCCAGATCGGCAGATATCGATTGCTCTCCGCATCCTTCAAAATGACGACGCGGTATTGCGACATCAAGCTCACCCGGATGCTCTCGATCTTTACCTCTACCATTCTCTTACTCACCTCCACACCGCAGCACACAGCTACAGCAGTAACCGGGAATTATACTCAAGCCTTGAAATATAATAGGTCATCATGGAACTCACGTTCTGGGGCGCAGCACGAACCGTAACCGGCTCCCAACACTTGCTTTCTCTCGGTCCCAAACAACTCCTGCTGGACTGCGGCCTGTTTCAAGGCCGGCGCGCTGATACCTACGCCATCAATAAGCAGCTCCCCTTCGAGGCCAGGAACGTCTCGGCGGCACTGCTCTCACACGCCCACATAGATCACAGCGGGAATCTCCCCAACCTGGTGCAGGAGGGATTCCGGGGTGATATCTACTGCACCCACGCGACACGCGACCTGTGCTCCGCCATGTTGCGCGATTCCGCCCTCATCCAGGAGGAAGACGCACGGTTCCTCAATAAGCACCGGCATGATGATGAACCACCCGTGCAGCCCCTCTACACGGCGGAAGATGCCGAAGCGGCTTTGCAGCATTTCAGCAGCTTTAACTACAATCAGCCGTTTTCTCCACTTCCCGGCGTACGGGTCACCTTTGGCGATGCGGGGCACATGCTCGGTTCTGTATGGGAGCTGATCGAAATCGCCCAGAATGGGCACCCTGTGCGCTTGTGCTTCTCCGGTGATCTGGGTCGCACCAACCTGCCCATCCTGCGCGATCCGCAGCCTATGCCCGAGGCAGATTACCTGATCGTGGAGAGCACCTACGGTGACCGGCTGCATCCCCCCATCCAGGAAGCCGTCCCCCAACTGCATCAAGCCCTGCAAGACGCCATACAACGCGGTGGCAAAATCGTCATTCCAGCCTTCGCCGTTGAGCGCACCCAGGAGCTCGTTCTCTACTTCAACGAGTTACACGAAAAGGGTGAACTCCCCAACATCCCCTTCTACGTTGACAGTCCTCTGGCAGTCAACGTGACCGAGGTGTTTCGCAATCACCCCGAGTGTTATGACGCGGAAACACGTGAGGTGCTGCGCAATGACCCCGACGGCAATGCATTCGGGTTTCACCGTCTGACTTATATACGCAGTGTGGAGCAGTCCAAGTCGCTAAACAACTTGCGAGGCCCGGCCGTGATCATCAGCGCTTCGGGGATGGCTGAAACGGGACGCGTACTGCATCACCTGCGTAATACCATCGAAGACCCCAGGAACATAATCCTACTGGTCAGTTACCAGGCCGAGAATACTCTTGGACGCAAGCTCGCGGACGGTGCGCAACATGTGCACATCCTGGGCGACGAGTTCCATGTGCGCGCCGAGGTACGCCAGATTCAGGCTTTTAGTGGTCACGCCGACCGCAACGACCTGCTGAACTGGGTGAAGCCACAGGCCAGCCAGTTGCGAGGTGTTTTCGTGGTACATGGCGAAGAACCATCCGCGCTGGCTCTGGCTGATGGCATACGCGCTCTGGGCATCCAGAATGTGCAGGTGCCCTCGCGCGGGCAGAGCGTGGAACTGGTGTAAAACGAGTACCGTTCAGCGTATAGCGGACGGTGATCAACCGGTCTCAGGCGTAATGGACTCCCGGGCTGTGCGCTGGCCCACGGTGACGAGCGTAAAGTGCCAGGTCAGGGCTTGTTGCATCAGGATGTGCAAGCCTGCCTCAGTGAACAATAGGCTGATGCGAGCCGGTGGCGGTGCCGTATGATGGTTGCTGAACAGGGATACCCAGGCAGGCCAGACAAGATCCGTCAGGAAGAAGTATCCCCCAGGACGCAGCACGCGCGCCACTTCACGAACTCCCGCTCCATGATCCTGCCAGTGGTGAAAGGAAATGGTGCTTAACACCACATCCACCGAGGAATCAGCCAGCGGCAGGTTTTCAGCGAAACCATTAAGGAACGTGGCGCCAGTGGTCAGACGCCGGGCCATTTCGATCATGCCGAGTGACGGATCCACACCTGTAAATTCGGCATTTGGCCAGCGCACCCTGGCCGCTCGCAAAAGTCGGCCCGTTCCACAGCCCACGTCGAGCAGGACCTTGGGCTCGGTTCTTTGCGCCACCAGGTTCAGCACTGCCTGATGGACCCGCCTGAATAGAAAGAGCTGGAGCAGCGAGCCATCATAAGTGCGAGACCAGCGATCAAAGCGTCTGAGCTCTTGTGTATATCCTGCAGGTGGCACCACTACTCCACATAGATCTCGACGTGCTCGCCATCTTCGTCGTCGGTCACATCGATGATCTTGCCGGTCATGCCTGAATTGATGGCATCAGCGATCTGTTGCACATCCATTCCCTGCACTTCCGGTGCAAACTTTGCGCCCATTTTGAGCCCTACATTCACCAGTCCCATCGGCAGGTTCACATTCACCTTGGGCCGGCCGTTCGAAATATCGGTGACGCGGATACGCAGCCAGCGCCCACTCCCGGTGGAACCCAGCGGAGGTGATTGCGGACGCGCGGAGCGGCGGCTATCATCCAGCGCGGCTAATAACCGTGCCCCATCTTCGGCGGTAATCTTGCCATCCTCCACCATCTTCAATATCTTCATGCGTTCTTCGACAGTTGCCATTGGTTTATCACTCCATCCATCAAGCGCCGGGCCACAGCCATGGCTACGGCGGCTTGTGCGTACGTTCCTCAGTATTGGCCCAGCGATCCCTTGCGTTTGGCGACCGATTCGCACACTCGGTACACAGCCCACCCAACCACGAAGAAAACCAATGAATGCAGCACCAGCAGGACCAGGCTGCCATTCGCCCAAACGGCGCTGAGTGGCGTCCCGTCCAGGATCACACTCCGTATGACGATAATGCCCTGTGTGCTGGGCAGCAGTTTGGCGGCTGTCTGCAACCAGGCCGGTAATCGGTCTACCGGCAGGATCGAGCCGTTGGTAAAAAGCAGCGCGTTGGTCAGCAGATTCGAAAGAGGTCCGGTCTGTTTGAATACCAGCGTCGCGCCTCCAAGGGCATAGCCGAACCCATACAGACCCAGCAGGGTCAGCCCGAACACAGGCAGTCCCTCCCAACGCATCGGTATGCGAACACCGAACAGAATGATCATCGCCAGCCCCATGACACTGACCTGGAGTGTGGTGACGACCAGTGTGGCGAGTGCGCGGCCGAGCAGCAACAGTTGCGCGGGCGCCGGGCTCATATACAACTGCTCGAGCTGGCCGCACTGCATCTCATCGCGCAGGTTGTAGCTCATGTTCTCAATGGCCGTGATGGCATAGAACCAGATCAGGTAGCCCAGCAATGTAGAGGCCATAACACTCGAATTGATCTGGCCATTACCGAGCATGAAGTTGATGCCCAGGAAGACAAAACTGAGGGTGACCATGGAGACGATCAGGTTGAACTTGTAGCTCCACATGATCAGGATACCCTTCCATGTCTCCGCGACCAGCGCTGCCATTATTGCCTTCATAACGTGGCCTTTCCCTCTTCTGGTGTGGAGCTGATCGCCAGCTTCCTTTCACCGTTCACCAGCTTCACGAACACTTCTTCTAAATCCGGCTCCACGCGACGGGCTTCCAGCAGGGGCAGGCCCAACTCATGCAGGTTATCGAGCAACTGATGCAGCGCATTTTGCCCTGGCAGGGAGCCGGAGAGTATCGTCTCATCTTCTTCCGTGACGACGGATAATCCGTCCAGCCATGCTGGTCGATGCCCATTCAAGCGTCCCTTCAGACGAATCTGATAGTACTCTTCGCGGAAGATGCGTAGCAGCTCGCTGACGGTTTGATTCGCCACCAGGTGCCCTTTGTTCATAATAGCCACGCGATCACTGAGCTCCTGGGCCATGTCAAGCTGGTGAGTGGTGAGCACCACTGTCTTGGCCTGTTCCCGCACCAGGTTCGCTATCCAGCGCCGCACCGTAAGCGAGGCGGCCACATCCAGGCCGAGGGTCGGCTCGTCCAATAGTACGATCGGGGGGTCGTGGATCAACGCGCAGGCGATCGACACCTTCTGCTGCATACCGCGCGAGAATTCGTTCACCAGGTCGTTCCGCCGGTCCCACAGCTCCAGCTCTCGCAGGAACTGCTCGGCACGCCGAGTCAGTTTCCGGCCGGCGAACCCTTTCAGGCGACCGAAGTACATCAGGTTCTCCCAGGCCGTCAGGCGCCAGTACACATTGCGCGTGCCCTCCAGCACCACACCGATCTGCTGCATGGCCTGGAATCTATCGCGCAACACATCGACGCCGTTGAGCCGCACGCTCCCGGCATCCGGCGTGATCAAGCCACACATCATCTTGATGGTGGTTGTCTTGCCGGCTCCATTTGGCCCCAGGAACGCGAACACCTCCCCACTTCGCACAGTCAGGCTGATGCCGTCCACGGCCCGCACGGGTGGCGCATGACGCTTGGTATACGCTTTACTCAGGCCCTCCACTACGATTGCATCGCCCATGGCAACTCCACTTGATCATGCGGACTCAACCGCGTAATTGGTTTACTGCGTCTTCAACACTCAGCTCGCCCCGCGCAACGCGATCCAGGATGTCACGGCGGGTTTGCGCAGCCCGGTCTTCGGCATTAGCCACGGAGACGGGTACGGACGAAGGCGATGGTTTGCTTTCGGCTGGCGTCTCGACTCGGCTTCCCTGTGGAGTGAATACGGCGGCAGGCCCATTCGCAGCAGGCGTCGCGTTGGAGGGAATACCACTGCCCATGACATGCAAGGTGCCCGAGATGCTATCGAAGCGCACTTCAGCGCCGCCCCCCTGCACCTGCATGTGCCATTTCTGACCCGTCTTGTCGGTAAAGGTGATGGGCAGGTTCGTATCCAGACGGCCCGATAGACTGGTGCTGTCGATGGTGCAACGCGTAGCAGCGGGCACGCTCAGGCGTACATCGCCCGATACGCTATGAAAGATGTAAGGCCCATTTCCCAATGGCGTCTCGATCTGGACACGACCGCTCACCGTGTTAACCTTCAAGCTCTCGAATTGGCTGTTGTGTATCTCCACCCGCCCCGACACCGTCTCAATGTCAGCCGGACCAGTGAGCTGGTCAGCGGTGAGGCCGCCACTCACGATATTAGCTTTCACACTGCCGCTCAACATGCTGACGGATAAATTACCGGAGATCATGCTCAGGTCGAACCGGCCAGACAACCCCCTCACTTCAGCCTTGCTGCTGATGCACCTTAGTTGCAACCAGCAGTTTCGCGGCACCCGAACGGCATAATGCACGTCGCTGGGGCTCTGACCAATCCAGCGCCAGAAACTCTCGCCGTAATCGGTCTTCACGGTCACACTGCCGTCCGCTGCCTGCGTCATTTCTACGCGCGTATGGTCAGGATCACCACTGCGATGGTCAATCTCTGCAACCACCTCAATGACACCTTCATCACCCGACTGGATGTCTACCGAGCCGCTGATATTCGCCAGGTTGAGGTGAGCCTGTCCGGGAAAATGGCTCAGATCGAATTCACGTTCCATCGTCCTGGGTTGTTCCAGGGTCGGTTCGTTGGTCTGATCGGGGGTCTGTGTCATAGGTTCACCTCTCTTTACCTACCAGGGCGGCCAGAAGCTTCTCGGCCTGTTCGACATTGATCTTCTTATCTTCCAACATGCGCAGTATCGTCAGACGCTCCTCATCGCTGACAGGTTCGCCTGGAGGGGCAGGCGGTGTGAAAGGTGTGGGTGGCGTGGGCGGTCGCCCGGCACGCCAATCACTGTCAAAGCCCGCCCCGAAGCGCCGTCCCATGAACTGTGCGCGTCGCTCCGCCTTTCGCGCAGCGCGCTCGGCCTGCTCCTGGGCATGGCGCACCTGCGCCTCTGCTTTGCGCGCGGCGCGCTCGGTGTGCTCGCGTGCGCGTGCCGTAGCCTTCTCCGCTGCCCGCCTGGCATGTTCGGCGATACGTTCACCAAAAGCGCCCCAATTTCTGCTATCAAAGAAATCATCGTGCTCGAAGTTAAAGTTGAAGCCCGCGTCAAAGCCTGTCCCTTCGCGTTGGCCAGACCCGCTACGCACCGACAGGTCACCACCGGCCGTGAGGTTGATCGGCACCTCGCCGCTGCCGAGCCTCAACTCGTAGTCGTGCTGCTTGAGTTCACTTTGCACCTCCGGCAGATCCAGGATGATATGGGACGAACCGCTGGTGAGGTGGAGTGTGGCGCTGGCATCAGACATGATGCGGCAGGTAATGTCGCCGCTGGCGGTCACGGTAGTCTGCCCCACACCTTGTGCGCTCAAGGCAAGCGAGGCGTCACCGCTGACATTAGCCGTGATGGAGGTCACGCCTTCAACATTCAAATCACCTCCGATCTTGTCGGTGCTCACGGAACCTTGAATACCAGCGAGTGAGGCATCTCCTGAGATGGCACCAAACCGGGTATCACCCTGGACGCCTACCAGACGCATGTCACCAGACACACTTTCGACGTCCACCTGTCCCTGCACCCCCTGCAGAGACATGTCTCCGGAGACATTCTTCACACTCAGCGCTCCCTGGATGCTTCGCGCGTCCAGGTCGCCGCCGACGTTGCCCACCATAACCGGTCCCAACACGCCGGTGATGCTCAGATCGCCTTGCGCATTGTCAAGCTGTATTTCGCCTCGCACCTGCTTGAGCGACGTGTCGCCCATTGAGGATTGAATATGCACCAGCCCAATATTACGCAGGCTCAGATCACCCGAGGCATTGGCAATGGTGATGCTGCCATCCACGCCCTTGATGCGCCCATCCGTGCGGATGTTATCGATGCGCAGTGATGCCCCGCCCGGCACGCGGACGACCGTCTCGCCAGTGTATTGAATGGTAACGGTGTCACCGTCCTGCTTCATAATCAGGGTGCCATCAGCCCGGGCTAAAACCATCGGTCGATCCCAGCCCATCAGCCGCAGCTCCCCATTACCATCACCGATCACGACAGTCGGATTGGCGCTCGTGTTGATACTCTGCTCTTGAGCCATCATTGGCCTCCCTGTAATACACGCATGGCCTCTTCCGGGCCGATGCGTCCCTGTTCCAGCTCATCCAACACGTGCCTGCGCTCCTCGTCTGTGATTTTCGACGCTGGCTCCTCACGCCCAGGCTCGTAGCCCATGGCACGAATTACCTCCAACAGGCGGCTGCGCAGCGTAGGATACGACATACCCACCTCGCCTTCCATACGGTTGAGTTTGCCTTCACAGCACACAAACGCTTCCACAAACTTCAGTTGCTCTGGCGACAACCTTAAAAATCGGCCAATCTCGAAGTGGCCTTCCACGCTGGTGTCGCACTGCTGGCAATAGAAGCGTGTGACCTCGATATCACCCCCACAGATGGGGCATTGCGTTGGTAATTGCTTCATAGTCTCCTCAAAAAACGCCCATGCTCGATTTGGAGAGGGTCACAATGGAATGGGCCTGCACCTGATGCGGCTGGCCTAGCCGGCGGATGTCTTTACCCGTGCTTACCAGAACATGGCCCAGCCACAGGAAAAAACGTTGCGTCAGGGCTGCGTCGTGAGCGGTGACCAGCCAACCCCGTTGTGCTTGCGACGCCTCATTCAGAAGTTGTTGATACTTCATGTCCTTGTCTTGGGCACTCAATTCCAGCCACGCAATATACATAATCTTCCAACTGATGTCAAAAGATATATAAATAATAGTTACCTATGATAGCGATCCATATTCAATTTGTCAATAGGTTCTTTGATTTACTCAATATTACTTTTAATGAATGCTTATATGCGGAGGTCTATTCCGCAGAATAGACGTGTAGATACTTAATGCACTTGGTGTTACACTCGGGTTGTACGCGATCAGGAGGTCAAATCATGTATAGCCGCATCCTGGTTCCGCTCGATGGCTCTCCCGTAGCCGAGGCCGTTTTAACTCAGGCAGTGATGCTGGCCAAGTGTGGTGGCTCGGAGATCGTGCTGCTTTCGGTAGTGAACCACCCCAACGTCGATTATTACATCCCCGATCCTTCCATGGCTGTGACGGCATTTATGGAGCAGCAGCGTGCGACAAAGGATTACCTGTCACATGTCGCGGCTGACCTCACGGCGCAGGGAATTCGCGTACGCATTGAACTGTGTGAAGGAGCTGTGGCCGAAGCCATCCTCGATTATGCGGCTACTACGCAAGCAGACTTAATCGCCATGTCCACCCATGGGCGCAGCGGGATTGGGAGGTTCCTGCTGGGCAGTGTGGCAGAGAAGGTGATCCGCTCGGCCAAGGTGCCGGTCCTGTTAATACGCCCCGTCGTACGGAGCGGCATAATCTAGAGCGGCTTGCAGTTAATAACAAGGTTCCCGGCAGTCATGGTGAGCGCTCATGGTGAGCCAGCCGAACCATCCTTCGACCAGCTCAGGATGTACCCTTCGACCAGCTCAGGATAAATGCCCAAGGCCTTGCGTTCAGTCGCAAGCCGCTCTAGAGCCAGCCAGTCAGCTCAACTCGCTTCAAGGCAGGCAGATTCGCTGCGCCAGTGCTCAGCATCACCACTCGCAGCTGGCGCAGCATCACATTCACCTCGTCAAGCACAGCCTGCTCCGACTGCACTGCGGCATGCAGGAACGGACCCGCCATGCCAAACAGAGTGGCGCCCAGGGTTAGGCATTTTGCACCGTCCACCCCGCTGCGCAGCCCGCCACTGGCGATCACCATCAGTTCCGGTGCGCTCTCTCGCACGTTGCGGATCGAGTCGACCGTGGAAATGCCCCAATCCATAAACGCTTCGGCTACGCGGCGCTCGACCTCCGTCCTGGCGCGATACATCTCCACCTGGCTCCAGGACGTGCCGCCGGCTCCAGCCACGTCGATACCCTTTACGCCTGCCGAGGATAACTGCCGGGCCGCTTGTGGTGAGATGCCCCAACCCACCTCCTTGGCGACCACCGGCACCGGCAGGGCGCGAACTAGCGCTTCAATCTTGCGAAGCAGGTCCGACCAGTTCACTTCGCCTTCCGGCTGCAGCGCCTCCTGCAGTGGATTCAGGTGTAACACCAGTACGTCAGCCTGGACCATCTCCACGACGCGCTGGTACTGCTCCACCCCAAAGCCGTAGTTCAGCTGCACAGCGCCCAGGTTGGCCATGAGCAGGATGTCGGGCGCAACGTCGCGCACGTGAAAGGTGTGTGCCACTTCAGGATGCATAACGGCCGCACGCATGGATCCCAGGCCCATCGCCACACCGGCGGACTGCGCCGCCACAGCCAGGTTCCGGTTGATCGTTCTGGCTTCGTCCGTTCCTCCCGTCATGCATGATATGAGCAGCGGTCCCGCCAGATGCTTGCCGAAAACGCTTACAGTGGTGTCGATGGCCTGCATGTCCAGTTCGGGAAGTGCCTGATGCACGAAGCGCAGCCGCTCCAGTCCAGTGGTGGTGCGCGAGGCGACATCCTGCTCCAGATTGATCCGGATGTGATCCGACTTGCGTTGCTCCAATGAACCTTTAATCACACCGCGCTCCTTGTGCGTAATTACTGTACGGGCAACGATAACATATCGCGATCTGCCGCATGCTTCACGGGTCTCACCAGATCGCCGACGAGGCCCGCCTGCCCTGCAAGCGAGGCACTCGTAACTCGCCGACCGGTGCGGTGTTTTTGAGGGGTAGTGGACTAGCACAGCAGGTCGGGTTTCGCCGGTGGCGACACTAAATAGGTTACAATCTCATCCCTAAGGGCTATGTTAGGAGGAACTATCAATGGCAGATCAAGGAACATTCGAGCGCGTCAAGGCGCTGGTCGTAAAGTTGCTCGGTGTTGCACCCGAAAAGGTGACCATGGAAGCGCGCTTCCGCGAAGATCTGGAAGCTGACTCGCTCGACCTCGTTGAGCTCATTATGGCCTTCGAAGAGGAATTCGGCGGCGAAATTTCCGATGAGGATGCACAGAAAATTACCACGGTAGGAGAAGCTGTACGATACCTTGACGAGCGCATAGCCGCTAAATAACCACTCTTTCTGGTTTGCACTTTATTCGAGCCGATGTTCCATAACGAGCATCGGCTTATTTTTGTCCCCTGTTCTCCAGCCCGCGTCGACTGAGCGGGCTGGTGGATAAACAATAACTGAAGGTTCTTCGTCCAGCGCAGGACTGGCTGTTCTGCTACTCGTCTCCTGAGATAGGTCGCACGCTCAGCCCGTATCGCGAACGGGGCCTTTTTCCACCACCACGCTTTCCAACCGATTGGTTTATACGGCGCGCTATCGGCATACACCCTTATCAGGAAAGAGCCTGGTTTTCTGCATGGGGATTAGCGACGATCTCAGAAAAGCCTGATGGATCACCCTAGGGTTCTGTGGTGGGCTGGACGATCGTGCGTGTCACCAGCTCATCGTAAATGCGCTCCAGGCCATTCTGGATGCGCTGCGCCATCACTTCACGTTCGATGGATGGCGCTCCGGTCTTGCCATCGATGTAGATCTCCAGCAGGTCGGGCACCAGGCTGGCAATGCTTTCGCGTGATTTGTGAGTGCGAACCAGGCGTTTCACGCTGCTATTAACGGCTCTCAGGTACTCCAGCGTCTGACCGAGCATACCTGCGTCGCCGACCGGACCGCTGGCGGACACGATCGTCTTGATCTTGCGGTTGCGCTTCAAGCCGGTCAGCGTGCTCACCCAGGTATCCAGGTTTGTGGTGAGCATCCAGGGCGGTTCATGGCTGGCAGCCAGCCAACCCACGAACATTACACCGGTGTCACGTATGGTAACAGTCGCGCTGCCAGGCGCATAGCCGCCCGCGTTCGCGATGTCGATACGGATGGGTTCTTCCATGCCGAGGGTGAAGGTGGCGGAATCGCTGAACGTCAGGTCGGGCAAGACAGTGTTCTCTCGCAGCTGCACCGGCGAGAGGGGTTCCAGCATGCGTGGCTGCGCGGCCTCCAGGGCGGAATACAACTGGTTGAAGCCGGCGTCCTGGATGATGGCTGGAATACTGAACGCGCCCATGTTTGGCGCGAGCGCTTTCAGTGCATCGCTGTTGACACGATCGGTGGAGGTATAGACGATAGCCCGTAGTGGTCGGTGCGCCAATTCCTGGATTTGCGCCTGCCAATGAAGCGCTTCGTCCACCTTAAGCGGCAAATCGATGCTCACGGCGCCATCTTCGCCCACCACACAGCCGATGTTCAGGCCATCCGAAGTGGTCGAGAAATAGACGTTCTTGTGCAGTTTCTTCATGCCTTCTCCGAGCACAAGCATACCTCATCCATCGGGTAGATGTCAGACTTCCTGAAGAAGTCTGACATCTACCCGGCGATCAGGCGTTTCATGGCCGAATCGATCGCTTTCTGCGCCGCTTCCCGCGCCGCTTCCTGCGCCGCCGCCACGCTCGCCGCTGGGCCACTGCCCTGGGCAAACTCCGGTGACCCTCCTCCCTTTGCGCCCCCTATGGATAGCACACCACGCAGCAGCGCGAGCATGTCATACTTCGTGCCGCTGGACGCAGCAGCCGGGACATCGTGTGAGCGTGAGAAGCACAGATAGGTGCGCCCGGCTTTATAGCCGCCCAACA
>JAJYKL010000083.1 GCA_021788625.1 Chloroflexota bacterium | reverse complement strand
CTATCAGTGATCCGCCACACGCGGCCGTTATGCCGCTGACGTAAAAACTTGCCCAATTGGGAGCATTATTGACGGCAGGTTATCGTCCTGACCCGTTGGAACGCGTGCTGCTTCCCGACAAAAAAACCTCCAGGCACTGATGCCCGGAGGTTTCATCTACCTGGAATTGTTTTGACCTATTTCGCGGGCTGTGTGACGACTTGTGTCCGGGTGCGGACCTCCGCGACAATCTCTCCCCAGTTCAGCACCAGATTGAGGACGATCCCAAGCAGCGCCACGGCCACCAGTGCAGGCATATCGAAAGTGCCGATATGTAACGCTCCCACGAACGCCTGCAGCCCCTTGACGGCGGTCGCCACTGTGGCCGGCGCAGCGGCCAGCTCCTCCGGTTTGATCGCCGAGAGTGGTGAGCGCAAGTAATCGATGACAATGCCTGCAATCATCATGGTGCCCATTGAGGCGATCATGACCTGATTCGTCTTCTTGCTCATATCGACTTTTTCAGTCTGCAACAGGTTGAAACCGGACCAGGCGATCATGCCAAATAGCAAAAATACAGCACCCCCTAATACACCTGATGGGATGCTCAGGATGAGTGGCGAAAGTTTGCCCAGGAAGCCTGCAGCAACGGCGAGCAGGCCGGCCAAAAACATGACCTTCAGGCTGAACACGCGTGTGATGGCAAATACGCCCATGTTTTCACCGTAGGTTACGGAGGGCGTGCCAGACCACGAAAGGGCATTGGCGATGCCATCACCAATCAGACTGCGTGCCGTGCGCGGAATATAGTCGCGCCCAACGATGCTACTCGTACCTTTCAGGTGACCCAGGTGCTCCATCACCACAGCGGTAAAGGTAACCAGAGCCATCGGTATATACGCTCGCGGGTCGAAGACAGGCACGATCAGACGAGGCAATGTGAAGAAGGGTGCCGCGTTCACTTGACTCATGTCCACCGGAGGCATCACGCCGGCGGCACCCAGGATCAATGCGACGAGGTAACCGATTACGATGGACAGCAGCACAGGCAGCGCACTGAAGATGCTACCCTGGCTGAATTTGGTGGCAAAGATGACACCCAGTCCAAAGGTCAGCACAGCCAGCGGAAGATTCGTCATCGCCATCGAAAAAGCAGTTGGCGCGAGTAGAAATCCGATGGCGATAACCACCATAGCCAGTATGACCGGTGGCATGAGGATGTTGATCCAGCGATAACCAATCACGGCCACGATCAGACCGACCAGGATGGAGACTAATCCTGATGCGATGATTCCTCCAGCTACCATGGCCTGACCGCCCCAAGGCGCGCCCATGATATAGGCAATTGTGGCGATGTAGCTGAAGCTGGTGCCCATGTAGGCGGGCACGCCCACGAAGCCTGTGTAAACCAGGGTGCCAATGCCAGAGGTGAACAAAGCCATGGACGGGTCGAGGTGCATCAAGACGGGACCGAGTATATTGGCACCCGAGGCGGTGAGCAGGTGTTGGGCTGCCTGCCATAATGAGCGGATGAAACCCATGGTTTCTTCTGGCATGACTTCAACGGTTTTATCGGTGTTCTTATTCCAGAGTTTATCTAGTGTGGACATGCGCGTGTGCTCCTTGTATCAAACAAACAATGACTGGAAGTTGACCAGACGGCGTCCTGGCCAATAGATTTGCAGCCCTGTTGCCAGACAAGGCTGGAGCAGAGTTTATATCAAAAACGGTCGCGCGCAAGCCAATGGAGAGCCTGCGGGAAAATGCTCAATACAAAGACTGAATTGCCATCGTCGCAACCAGGCAGCCGGGGAGTATCAAGGTGCCTGTAATCAAAGCACGTGATAGGTGTTGTAGACCTCGCGCATGCTTTTGCCAGACAGCAAATCTTCGCGAGTGAGGTTTTCCTTGCTCACTTTTTCCTGGGCCAAAGTGAGCACATCTTTAATTACCAGTCGCGGAATGACCACGATGCCATCATAATCCGCGAAGATCAGGTCGTTTGGCTGTACCAGCACTTCCCCACAGCGAATGGGCACATCGTACGCCTGCACGCGCGCACGACCCTTCGAATCCAACGGCCCGATGGCAGAGTAATAGGTAGGGAAGCCCATGTCGACGATGCGCACACAGTCGCGGATCATCGCATCGCACACGCACCCGGCACATCCATTGCGCATGGCAATGGTTGACATCAACTCGCCCCATGGTGCGATCGTACCGCTGTAGTCGGTCGAGTGCACGATCACGTCACCCCCCTTCAGAGAGTCCACCACCTCGATCTCACCTCCGTAGGGGTCTTCCTCCACGACATAGTCCGTCTCCATCCAGCGCACAGTCCGTGCGCGGCCGACCAGACCACAATGACGTATGTCTGGCAGCAGCGGGCGCAAGCGCGAATGCATGGCTTGATTCCGATAGCCGAGCGAGTCCAGGATGTCGCATACGGCAGGCACGTAGAGGTTCCGCTTGAGGAAGTCGAAAATGCCGTCGTCATGATTGAACATAGCCACTCCAACGATGTATTGAATGGGTGCTCATCAGAGTATATCCAGTGAGCGTTGTAGCGCGGAAACCCTCCCAGGGACCCTGCGCAGCGTGGGGAGGGCAACGCGCTCAGGCAAACTTCACCTCACCACCCGCCGACACGCTCGTGACGTGCCCGTCGCACTCGAAGGCGACTGCTGTGAACGACGTCTTCAACGTTGCAGCAGGCTCCAACCAGAGGGCTGTGCCATTCGCAATGGCTTCCTGCAGGCCGCCTGTTGGATAACTGGTCCAGGGCTCAAGAGCCACGGTGTGCAATCGGCTCCACCATGGATAACCTCGCGCCACTTCACCATGTTGCTGCCAGTACCAGATATAGCGGTACACGGCTGGGTCGAAATTCAATGCAAATCCCAGGCGCTGCTTACGATTGGTGACAGCGTACCAGCCGGCAGTGAGTCCGGTGAGATAAGCCATCTCTTGCGCCTTCAGTGTGCCAAAAGGAGGGAGCTGGCTGGCATCAACCGGAGTGCCGTCTGGCGAGGTGGCATGCGGCCAGTCGAAACGCTCACCTGGACGATACAGGCGGGGTTCATAGCCTGGCTGCGGCGGATCGGCCAGCAGCGTGCGTGCTGGCGCATCCACCACCACACCGTCGTCCAGGAAAGGCCGGCCAAATGCAATGTGCTGGCCCCACATCAAAGGCATGGGCTCGCCGGCCTCATTGGTCACCTGTTCCTCGATCATCAGCGCGGCGCACCCAGCGGTCATGCGCAGGACCTTCTGAACAAAGAACGGCGTGCGCAAAGGTCGCACCCACATTCGCACGGCGACACCAGAGGGTGCATCTTCCAGGATGGCATGCTCCCACGGGATCAGACTGACCTCGCCGTGCTGTCCGAACTCCGCCCCTTCATACGTGGAGTAGGGACCCCCATTGGGCAGGATGTCGTTCCAACCACCGGTATAGTAGTCCAGGAAGGGACCGGTCGTGGGTGAAGAGAGAACACCGCGATTGGGGTTCTTCAGACCACCCGGCATGTAGAGCAGGTAGTCCAGGTCGCGAGGTTTGTAGCGGAACTCGACAATATCGCTGCCTTTATCCAGCAGCACCACCACCCGCAGCAGCTCATTCTCCAGGATGACCGTTCGCATGCCGTCCACGACCCACGCATCGCTCACGCGGCAACCGTGGTTACGCGGTGTTCCAAAGCTCATAACATTTCTCCTTCCATCAATGAATGCCCAACAGAGCAAAACCATCGCGGTTGAGTATTTCGTCGATGGTCTGCTGCGACACACGAGGTAGTGCCGTGCCTGCCAGCATGTCATTCACATGCCGTAACCCTTCGATTGATTCCCTGGCACGGGCAAAGGGATAGTCGGTGCCAAAGAGCAGTTTATGGGTCACATGATATTCCTGTGCCGTGATGAGCAGGTTGTAAAACTGCCAGGGCCGGTAGTAGAGTGCCGAGATATCCGCATAGAGATTGGCGTGCTTGCGGATCACCACCAGGCACTCGTCACAGAAGGGGTGGCCCACATGTGCCAGAACCATGCGCAGCCCAGGATACGCAATGGCCACGTCATCCCATAGCCAGGGCCGGCTATATTTCAAAGGCGCCTGGCTGTTAAAGGTTGTACCGCAGTGCATCAGGATTGGCAGATCGCGCTCCTGGCAATAAGCATAGACTGGCTCGCAGCGTGGATCGCGCGGGTCAAACCCCGCGTACGTTGGCCCCATTTTCACCCCACTCAAATGGCGTTCCTCGATACCGTATGCCAGCTCATCCATATACGCCGGCTGAGTGGGGTCACAGCCGGCGAAGCCGTAAAGCCTGCCCGGTGCGCGGGCGATAAAATCCGCCACGTAGTCGTCGGGCACCCAGTACCCATTCAGACGTGCCTTCATGCCGAAGAGCAGCACCTTTTCGAATGGGGCCATATCGGCCATGAGGCTGTCGAATCGCACGGTCAAATCAATTGGATAGCCACGCGCAACGTCCGCCTCGCGCACGGTGGCAGGCGTGAAGTGCAGTGCCTGATCCCAGGTATGTGCATGGATGTTCTGCATCGTGAACCAACCTATGACTTATTAGCCAGTACTTACCATTCCATTTGTATGTGGACTCCTGCCGGGACGTTCGGGAACTCCAGCAACGCCGTTTGGGAGGCAGCATCCCACACCGCTTCGCCCAGTTGGCCATCCAGCAGGACCTGCACAGGTTTCGCAGGAAGCCTCACACGCACAGCGCACGTCGTCTGCGCCATACCCGCAATGGTGAAAGAGATTCTGCTTTCTGCCGGCGCCTCACCGGTAACGTGACCGGCTGCCGCCACTACCCAGGCTTCCGCGGGGCAGCGACCTAAATCTGCCAGCAGCCAGCGCGTATCGGGAGCAATCAACGGGTCCACCAGCACACCCAGGTGTGGGTCGTACAGGTTCACATATCGTCCAGCCAGTGCGAGAGGCCTCGTGCTCACCGACTCATCCATGCCGCCTGCGACGATGTAGGGACCACGCCGGAACACCAGTGCATTGGATTCATCCCACTTCAGACCCAATCTGGCAAGCGCCTGCTTAACCAGCCCTATCACTACATCACCGCCTTCGGCGCGATGCGCCAGCTCGGCTGGAGAGTTCGCGTCCACGAAAACATATCCCTGACCAACGGTATACACTCCGGGAGCTGGATTACGCTCCAGACCCAGCAGCTCCATCAGGTGCTCCTGTGGCGATGCGTAAGCCAGACCGTCCTGGTTCCACCACTCTCTAACGGCGTTATAACTATCGCCATTAGCGAAGATAAGAAGGGCGTTCCCCTGGCGTACCCAGTCAGCAATAACCTGGTGCATCTCAGGTCGTGTGGGCTTCATGCCTTCATACGTGAGTAAAAGTGCCCGCACACCGTTCAGGTAAGGTTCGACTGGTTCTCCTTGCGGGGTTGCAGTCGCTACACCACTGGGGAGCGGAGTGGCTAACCGCTCAAGTTGCACCAGGGAAAGGGCAGTTCCGTGCTTCACCAGAGGCATGGCCAGGCCGTAAAACGACGACAAGTCTGGATCACTCGGATGCGGTTCACCGCGCTGATACATCAACGTATCAGAAATCGCCAGTCCAATGCCCGTTTGACCCTGCAACCATTCGTAGTCATCTGGCCAATCCATGTCAGCCAGTGCATTGAACACCACCTGCAACTCCGTTGCATAGCGGGCTGGGATGTATTCGCGCTCGTCGGTGGGATCCAGATAGAACCGCGCGATCGCATCGCGCAGCGTCTGCGCCCGGGCCTGGTCGGGCCAGGTTGACAGGTACTTATAAAACGCAAAAGAACCGCTCAATACATCGCCAAACCTTAGCTGCTCGGATCCCTCAGCCAGGCTGGCGAAGCCCAGTGTCTCGCGATGGCTCTCATCCTTATGCTCGCGCAAGTAGCGTTCCCGTTCCGCAACAGCCTCTTGCGTGGCCTGCGCCAGCTCGGGTTTGCCTTCACGTTCACGACGTGCAATATATCGGACCAGGAGCTCCTTTAGAGGTTTGGCGTCCAGGTTCTCCGTGGGGTACGATCGGGTAAAGACACGCGCCGGCCAGGGCATGATCTCGAAGCGCACATTCTCCGGCGAAAGGAGGGAAGCCGTCACGTCACTTTCCCAACAGAGGCGATAGTCGTCCCATGAGTAATTCGGGTTGTCCTCAATGGGGTCTGCCAGTTGCCACAGGCGAAAGTCCGTATGACGCACGATGGCTGCACAGGCGGCGTATTCGCAGTAACCGGCCTCGAAGGTTCGCTGGCGCTTGACGCCGCGATATACGGTTGGCGTGCGAGAGGTGCCCGTCCATACCTGACCGATCATGCCATCGCAGTCGGGGATCGTCAATAAACGCGACTCAGGGCTGATGATGCGCCAGTGGGCATAATTCACTAGGCTGTGCGTGGGCACGTAACACTTGAAGCCTGTCACTCCTTTCTGTGACGCGTACGACTTGATATCGTGGAACAGGTAGCTCAGGGCTCGCGTATAAAGGTATTGCTTCAGTTTTTCGCAACGGTAACGCGCATCGGGTGAGGAAGCCGGGTCCTGCCATGGTTCACCGTAATGGGTCGACCACTCGCGTTGGAATCCCAGCTCATATCCGGCGCGCACCCAGAACTCAGGCTCTTCCAGGTGCAAAGCGATGGCCCCGGCGTCCACCACGCGATGCAGCTTCTCGGCCAGGTAACGCACATAGGGCATGCTGGGCATCATGTAGTAGATGTCGTGTCCCTGTGAGACACCGTGCTCCAGCCGGAAGTCGCCGGTTGCCGTCTGTGCATCGTCGTAGTGCTGAGTTCCATCCCACTCGCCGCGCACATAGTCGGCATAGCCGCCCCACGACACGCCAGTCATCACGTGCAGGCGATAACCGGCCTGCCCCCACCCGGCGATGCGATGCTCAAATTCGCGGTCCAGACCGTATACCATGGCCACATCGGCCTTACTGTCAATGCGCGGATCATACGGGCCGTGCTCCTGAAACGACGTGCGCTCATCCTGTTGGTTACGCTTACGCATGGTACTCCTTATAGTCACCGCGTATTGTAGAGAAGTTCGCGTCTTTGTGCTACAGTGCACGCATGCAACTCGAAGATTACCGCCCGCGGTCTGCCCTGACACTACCGATTACAGAAACAACAAATCCCCGTTTCCCCGTCATCGACGCGCACAATCATCTTGAGGGTTACTGGCAGCAGCGGCCGGTTGCGGAGCTGGTCAGCCTGCTGGATCAGGCGGGCATCTTTGCCTATGTGGACCTGGACGGCATGTGGGGCGAGGAAGTGCTCAACAGGCACCTCGACCGCTACAAAAACGCGTATCCAGAGCGCTTCCGTGTGTTTACCGGTGTGGATTGGAGTGCATGGCACATGGAAGGTAATCAGTTCGGCGAGCGGGCTGCAGCACGACTGCGCCAGCACGCTCGGCGAGGGGCAGACGGTATCAAGATTTGGAAGGACTTTGGAATAAAGGTGCGCGATCAGACTGGGAACCTCGTCACTATTGATGACACGCGACTCGACCCCCTGTGGGCCACAGCAGGGGAGCTGGGTCTACCCGTCATGATCCACATTGCTGATCCGGTGGCCTTCTTCTGGCCGCTGGATCGCTATAACGAGCGGTATGAGGAACTGACCGCCCACCCCGACTGGCATTTCCCCAGCCCGCCCTTCCCCTCCTTCCTATCACTAATGGAGGCATTGGCGCGTGTAGTTGAGCGGCATCCCACAACCTCTTTCATCGGTGCGCACGTCAGCTCATATGCCGAGAACCTCCATTGGGTCGGCGATTTGCTCGAGCGCTGTTCAAACTATACGATCGACCTCAGCGCCCGTATCTCCGAACTGGGGCGTCAGCCTTATACAGCGCGGCGATTCTTCATACGTTACGCCGACCGCATACTATTCGGTACCGACTCTACGCCTGATCTGTCAACCTATCGCATCTACTATCGCTTTTTGGAAAGTGAAGACGAATACTTCGCTTATAACAAAGGCGATCTGCCGTATCAGGGGCGCTGGATGATTTATGGACTCCATTTGCCCGCGCAAGTATTACAGAAAGTGTACAGTCTAAATGCACAGCGCGTTATTTTTCAACAGCCAGTGCAGTGACGCGTGCAGCTTGCTTCCATTGAAACGCTACGTGGTCTAGTCACCAGCGGTCCCGATATCGCAGGGTACGACTCTGTTTTTCGTGTCCTGGCCGGAGCCGGACAACCCGATATGAGGTTTTATACAGCGCCCCAGGCGTGAGGAAATCGATCACGGGCTTGTTTGGTACTCGAATACAACTGCCTGGTGGCCTGCCATCCGCGGCACCATCACGCCATAACTTCCATTGTGCGTCAGGTTCAGCGCAATCTTTGATGGTGCGAGGTAGGCAGCTTGCACGTGTTCGGGCACATTGAGTTGCACTGGCACGTTATAAAGCGGTGGCATGTCTTCGATGACCAGGCATCTTCCGCGTTGCAACGGAGGTGCATACATCAAATGGACAACGTACCGGTGTTGCAGAGGCTGGTGGACCACGTTAACGCGCCCTGCGCTGGGGAGATCGGTTTGCACAACCGGATGTTGATACAGCAGGTGCAGTGCATTGACGAACAGTTGCCGGTGCAATCGTGCGCCGCTGTGGTAATAAATATCACCCAGTCGATGGGCCAGGTATACGATCCGGTCTTTGCGCCAGGCGGCCGGGTGCGGAGCGTTTTCAGGTTGGTACGGAGTATTCTGGTGCGAGCAATAGTGTTCGTAGGTCCGATCGAAAAAGGGTTCTCTGATGGAGCCCAGCACCTGAGCGGTATCCGCCCGCGCACGTAAGGCAGAAGAGTAGTTCAGGAAAGGCGACGACACCATGCCGGCAGCCAGCTCGGCGCCTACTACGGTGTAGTCGATCAGGTGGTTGGCTGGTCCCAGGTAAGTCGCTCCGGTATCGATGACAAATCGTGAGAGCATCACATCCAGGCCACTCTCACCTAAAACGAGCAAACTCCCACCCGCCTTTACATAACGCTGCAGGTTGGCTGCATTGGCGTCGCTCAGACAGGCCGCACCAGGTAAAATGATTGTTTCATAACGTTTGAGCTCCTGTTGTGGCTGCACTACTTCGAAATCGAGCTGACTCTCCAGCAGCATGTTCGCAACACCCTGGTCATCCGGCTCACTACCGCAGAGCCATAATCCCAGATTCGAAGCGGGTTGACCGTCCAGACCATACTCCTCGATTTGCTCCACGTAGTTATAAGCCTCGCCGATATTGCGATAGGTATCCAGGTCGATGGAACCACTGGGGGGTAGTTGATCGCCAAAGGAGCAGCGCGCACCATAGGCAATCATACAGGCTGCCTCGTAACGGATCGCGTCAGGGTGCTTGTAGCCTCCGAATTCACCCCAGGTGGTATGGAATTTCCCACTCATGGCCAGATAATCTTTGCCCGTCGTAGCGAAGTACTTGGCACGGATGGGGAATTTGTCATAGCCACCCCAGGTGGTCGGCAGATCTTCCAGCTCAAAGTGTGTATCGCCGATGTGCCATTCGGGGTGATACTGGCTCGCACCGCCGTTGTAGAAAATGGTCGCGTCTGGCCAGGCCGCATGAATGATGGCATTGCACTCGGACACAAAAGACTGCCATTTGATCACATCGTAACAGGCGGCATCGGTTGCATTATCGGGGTCAAAGCTCAGCTCACGCATGCCACGCACGCAATTTTCACAATAGCAGGGAGCACGGAAGCAAATATCATAGAAGAAACCATCTACGGCGAATTGCTGGCAGATCTCGCGCGTTTGCGCCAGGATCAGCTGCCGATAGGTCCCACTCGGACACAGGTTCTTCCACGAGGTGATGGGCTTGGGATCTTCAGGAGCCGCATGGAGGTCGTAATTATTGACCTGCATGGAGCCATCCCGGTTGCGCGCCACCCACTCCGGATGCGTCTCGGCGTCATGTGCCGACCAACCGACGGTGTAGTAGATGGGAGCGCGCACGCCGATCTCGTGACACGCTTCGATCTGCTCTTTTAAAAGGTTACGTCGCAAGGTGGGATGGGGCAGGCCTACCTGTGTCGGATAGTAGCTCCAGCTATGATGGCACTTAGCGAAAACGGTAATCGAGTTCAGATGACCTGCTTTCAATGCATCCTGCCAGCTCGCTTTGTCAAAGCTGGCACCCACGTCGGGGATCAGCTCGGAAGTATGAAAATCCAGGTGCACCTGGCGTGATGGCAGCTTAACCATGATGTTCTCCTGATGTGCTTGAGATGTCAGACTTCCTCACTCAGGTTGCCGCTTCGACCAGAGTATGGGAGCGGAGGGCTCACCGTTGATGGGGCGCAGTCGAATGCTGAATTCCATCTCCACAGGATGTAATAAATACTGCTCCAATGGCTCGGGGCCGCAACTGTTGCTGCCCAGGCCGTTCTGCTGGGCATCCAGGTTGAGAATCGTCTCGGGTCGACGCACGAGCTCGTAAGTGTGTTGTGCGCGAGTCAGGTCATCGGTCGTGTAGTGGTGCACACTGACATTGATCAGCGGCATTCCCACCGCCAGCAATCCCAGACCGTGCAGGTCCGTCACAGCCGCCCAGCGTGTGTCAGACTTGTTGCCGTTTTCCTGCGGCCGGATGTAATTGACAAACTGTTCCTGCACCGTGCCACGGTACACGCCAACGCGCGCGCTCTCCTTGCGGTCCACATAGCTCTCGTGAGGACCGCGTCCGTACCAGGCAAAGCGGTCAAAGCCCGCCGGCATTCTCAGTTGCAGCCCGACACGCGGCAAAACGGGCTGGTCTCTGAGTGGGACCAGGTGTGTGTGGATCACCACATCGCCCGTGCCATAGATGGTGTATCGCTGCGCGCAACGCAGAACCGGGGCCAGAGAGTAAGCCGCCAGAACCGTTTGGACGGCGATCTGTACCATCTGGCGCTGGTTCGATGTGACGGCCACGTCGTCAACCCGTTGCTGCAAGCGGTCGTAACCCGCACGTACCCATTCCCGGGCGATGCGCACGTCGTTATCCGTAGGCGCTCGCCAGATATTCAAACGCGGCCCGCTGCTCAGGAGTTGAAGACCCTGATATTGCCATTCGCTGATCGTTCCGTGGAACGTATCAAAACGCAGTATAAAGTCACTACCACGGATGGATATGAGGCCGGCCGTCTCCGACGTTTCCAATGCTGGCATTTGACTGAGTGCGATCACCGGTAATGGAAGAGCCTTCACAGGCAGTGCGAACTGCGACCAGGCCAACTCGTACCCGCGTGGCGCCCACGGGGTGTCGCCTGCCAGGGTGAAGCTGAGATTGAGCCAGACCTCTTCACCCGGCCGCTCCTCAGGAAGCTGATAGGGAATCGTGATGACGGCGTCAGTTCCAGCGGCAATGTCGAGCCCCCCGAGCGTCCCCTGTTGCGATACCTGGCCGTCGCAGGTGACTGTCCACGACAGGTCCAGGTGCTTGAGGGAGAGGAAGCTATACAGGTTCGTCACCTTCACCTGACCCAGCGTGAGGTCAACCGGTTCCACCCTCACTGGTTCGATGACCTTCTTATACTCGATCAAGCCGGAATGCGGAATCCGATCCGGGAAGTTCAATCCATCGATGCAAAAGTTGCCATCATTCGGATGATCATCGAAATCGCCACCATACGCAAACCACTCCTGTCCATTTTCGGTCCGGCGCCGGATGCCGTGGTCCACCCACTCCCAGATACATCCTCCGATCAGGCGCGGGTGCGAGTAAATGGCCTGCCAGTATTCTTTGAGGTTGCCGGGGCCATTACCCATAGCGTGAGCATATTCACACATGAAAAACGGCCGCGCGTCATCGGTCCGTTCACCCTGTTCAATCAGCTTATCCAACCTGGGATACATCACACTCACCACATCGACCACCGAAGCATCGTGAGCTCCCTCGTAGTGAATCAGGCGTGTTAAGTCATGCGCGCGAATCCAGGATGCCATGGCGTCATGGTTTCGTCCATAGCCTGCTTCGTTGCCCAGCGACCAAAAGATGATACAGGGGTGATTTTTATCACGCTCAACCATGCGCTCCGCCCGATCCACGTAAGCATCTTCCCAGGTGGGATCGTCGGAAATACGGTTCAGATTGCCCGTGAGGGCGAAGCCATGACACTCCAGATCTGCCTCGTCGATGACATAGAGGCCATACTGGTCACAGAGGTCGTACCAGCGCGGATCGTTCGGGTAGTGCGAGGTGCGTACGGCGTTCACATTGTGCCGCTTCATGGACGAAACGTCCTGAACCATTGACTCGTACGAGACGGCATGGCCCAGGTCGGGGTGTGTGTCGTGCCGATCCACTCCCTTCAGTTTCACGGGTACGCCATTGATGAGAAGCTGCTGGTTTTGAACGCTAACTTGCCGGAAGCCCACCTTAAAACTGACATATTCCACGGCGGTGTTGTACTCGTCGAACAGTCCGAGTACCAGGGTGTAGAGGTACGGATCTTCAGCCGACCAAAGACGAGGCTTCGACACCTGCGACAGCCAGCTAACCCGGTGATCCTGCCCTGCCAGCACCGCCATGCCGCCTAGAGACTGTGCCAGCACCAGACCTCCCATGGCGTCAAAGAGCTTGGCTACCACCTGGTAGCCACTTTGCGGCTGAGCGGCGTCGTTGCGCACATTGACCTGTACATCCAGCGCGGCGTCGATGTAATCATCGCTCAGAGGAGTGCGGATGATCACATCACGCATGTGAACAATTGGCGCGCTGGTCAGGTGGACATCGCGAAAAATGCCGCTCAAACGCCACATGTCCTGGTCTTCGAGGTAGCTGCCATCGGACCACTGGAAGACCTGAACAGCCAGGGTGTTCGTGCCCTCTATTACACTCGATGTGACGTCGAACTCGCTGGGGAGGTGCGCACCCTGGCTGTAACCCACCAGATGGCCATTCATCCAAACGTAAAACGCGGAGTCCACTCCTTCGAAGGTGAGGAACACCCGTCGACCCGCCCAGCTCGCAGGCAGCTCGAAAGTACGACGGTATAACCCCACCGGATTCTCCTGTGGTACACGAGGAGGATCCACGGGATAGGGATACGCGACGTTTGTATAGTTGGGTTTTCCGTACCCCAACATCTGCCAGTTGCTGGGGACGTGTATGGTGTCCCAGTCGGCATCAAAGAAGGACGACGCCTCGAATCCGACCGGCAGACCTGCCGGGGAGGGCACGAAGCGAAAGCGCCAACCCCCATTCAGCAGGATAAAGAAAGGCGACTCGGCGCGTTCTCGAGACAGGGCTGTTGGCTCGTCGGCGAACGGCACCAGCGAACAATGCGCAGGTTCCCGATTACGGGCAAGCAGGAGCTGGTTTTCCCAATCGTGTTGCGAAGTCATAGGACCTCCTGAAGACTGGAGTAAGTATCGATGAATCGGTGGAATCCCGCCAGTGTGCCAGGGAAACGGACAGGCACTATCTTGCTCGCACGCTTTACTGGCTCCATCTATGACAGCACTGCCTATCGGTTGTACAAACCGGGTGCCGCTCGCAAATACATGGAGCGCTTACGCGCACCTGTGCCATTCCGCGCGGGAAATGCCCCTTGCCAGGGATAGTTATACGTCCTTCAGAGCGCTTTGATCAGGTGACTCGGCGCTTAGGCGCAAAACGGCCTGTTGAAACACAGCATAGGGTTGTGCACCGACGATGGCATACCTGTCGTTGAGGATGTACGTGGGCACGCTGTTGATACCCAGTTCATGCGCCTCGGCGATGTACTGGTCGACGAGTGGGGTGAAGCGGCCGGTCTGCACTTCGCGCTGCAGAGAGTCGGGATCAAGCCCAGCCTCCCGGGCGGCATCGATTAAAACACTCCACGAGCCAATATCCTGCCCCTCACCGTAATACAGGCGGAAAACCACACGGTGGAACTCGTTCGCCTTGCCTTGCTCACGGGCGTACTCGGTTGCCTCGTGTGCCAGGCGTGGGTTGGACATCCACTCGGGGGTTACCATCGGCAGGCCAGCCGCCTGCGCCAGTTGCTTCAGACGCGAGCCGACCTGCCCTGCCTTGACGCGTACGGCGGCTGGAACAGCCTGCCCCTGTTCAGGCATATCGGGCCGCAGCAGATAAGGCAACCACTGCACCGTGGCAGCATGCTCTGTACTCAACTTCTCGACCACACCCTGGCCGACATAGCACCATGGTCAGATGTAATCGGAGTAGATAGCCAGTGTCACTTTCATGGGTCGGATTGTACTGCGTAGCCAGGTCAGCTTGTATGCCATAGCCCGGATGCAGCCAGTAACCCCCTATGCCATTCGCTGCCGCTATAAACAGGTCTCCTGAGCAAAACAGATCTAGACCAGGGTCTGGCTTTGCTCGCGCATGTATTGCTGCACATAGTACAGCCCGCCACCACCGCGAGCAGTACTGCTGCTGGCCTTCCAGCCGCCAAAAGGCTGCACACCTGGCCATGCACCCGTGGTGGCGCCTTTTTCGCGGTTGACGTATACCACGCCGGCTTCGATGTGGTCCAGAAACGTTTGGATCTCCGCCCGATCCTGGCTGTAGAAACCGGCTGTCAGAGCGTAGGAGTTGGCGTTGGCTTCGTGCAGGGCATCATACAAGTCATCATAGTCGCCGATGACCAGGAAGGGCAGGAAGAGCTCATCACGGAAGAAAGGATGATCACGCGGCAGGCGGTCCACCAGAGTAGGCGCACAGTAATAACCTTTTGCCAGCTCACCCTCTGTCAGCGTCCGGCCACCGGTAACGATCTGCGCTCCATCACGTCGAGCCTGCTCCACCACTTGCCTGAACTTCTCATAAGCCGCGGCATTTATCACCGGTCCCATGAAAACACCGCGCTGCGTGGGGTCCCCCACCGTCAGCGCTTCAGTTTTCTGTTTAAGAAGTGCGACGAAGCGTTCCTTCACCGCGCGGTGCACATACACGCGGGATGCCGCGCTGCACTTTTGGCCGCTCAGCCCGAATGCAGCACGCACCACCCCTTCCGCAGCGCAGTTCAAGTCAGCCCTATCACTGACTAGGACCGGGTTTTTGCCGCCCAGCTCGGTGATGCAGGGGCGGGCATAGTTCTGGCTGAATTGTTTGTAGATTTTGTAGCCCACGTCGTAGGAGCCGGTGAAGGTCAGACCGGCCACGTCGGGATTGGTCGCCAGCTCATCGCCGACCGTGTTGCCAGGACCCGTGATATAGCTCACAACGCCCGGCGGCAGACCAGCATCGCGGAAGCATTGTGCCAGGTGCCAGGTGCTCATCGGCGAGTCACTGGCGGGTTTGAGGACTACCGTGTTGCCGGCAACCAGCGCGCCACCCATGGGGCCACCGCTTAGTGCGGTTGGAAAGTTAAATGGCGAGACCACAGCCCACACACCATAGGGTTTCATCACACTCTGGGTGCGTGAAGTGCCCTCGGGCGCCATCTCACGGACAAATCCTTGATTGGCCTCCATCTGATCGCAATAAAAACTGATCAAATCGGCGGTCTCTTTGACGTCGCCTATGGCTTCGGCGCGGCTTTTGCCCACCTCCAGGCTCATCCACGCGGCGATGTCGATCAGGCGCTGGTCAAGCAACCGGCTCACCTTGCGCAACAGGGCAACGCGTTGGCGGTAGGGGGTGGCACTCCAGACTGGGAAGGCAGCCTGGGCCGCCGCGATGGCGTCCCGGGCATCCTGACGCGTGCCTTTCTGGAAGCGGCCCACCAGCAACTGGGTATTGATGGGGCTGCGTTTTTCAAACTGCTCGGTCGACGTGCGGTCTTCACCATTGATGAGCATTGGATAGTCTTTACCCAGGGAAGCGTATACCTGCTGGTAGGCGCGGTCGAACCTGGCCAGGGTGCGCGGGTCGCTCAGGGTAGTGCTCAAGGTCGCGTAGGTGATTGTCAGTTTGGGTGCAGCATGGCTACTCTTCGAGGCCGGCCTCTTTACCCGCTGCGTGCTTCTGGCGCGCTTATTCTTCACCATATCCATATATCCCTCCCAAAACACTTTCTCACAGCCTGGAGCAGGCGAAACAGATGTCAGACTTCCCCCAGGAAGTCTGACATCATCAGAACAGCCCCAGGTTAACGTGCGCGGCTCAGCTCGACCTGCTGCTCGACTTCGGCAATCGTGTCTTCAAAAAGGGTGAGCGCCTCATCTGCCAGAGCCTGCGGGATGTTTAGTGGGGGCGCGAAGCGGATCACACTCTGCCCGCAGCCCAGGACCAGCAGCCCGCGCTCGAAGGCGCCACGCACCACAGCCTCCATTACATCGTGAGCGGGCTCGTGTGTCGCGGGGTCCTTCACCAACTCGACGCCGATCATCAGCCCAATGCCGCGCACGTCGCCGATGACCGGATGACGTTGCTGCATGGACTGCAGAGCCGCCAGCATGTGCGAACCCACCTGTGCGGCGTTCTGCATGAAACCACCCTCTACCAGGCGCAAGGTCTCCAGGGCGGCGGCGCAGGCCAGTGGGTTTCCGCCATAGGTATTGCCATGCGCGCCGCGGCCCCATGTCATCACCGAGCGGCGCGCGATCAACGCACCCATCGGCACGCCCGAAGCGATCCCTTTGGCAGCGCAGACCATGTCGGGCTCGACATGGAAGTGCTCGACGGCCCACCATTTACCTGTGCGCCCCACCCCGCTCTGCACCTCGTCTAAAACAAGCAGGATGCCATGCCGGTTGCACAGCGTGCGCAACCGCGGCAGGAAGTGCGGCGCTGGCACGACATAGCCACCCTCACCCTGAATAGGCTCGAGCAGTATGGCAGCCACTTCATCGGCTGGCACATCGTATCGGAACAGCACATCCTCCAGGTAATCCACGCATGCATCACCATAGTCGGTTCTCGCCGGATCGAAGGCCAGCAACGGGCGATAGGGATCAGCGTAAGGCGAATGTAGCACGCCATTAAGGAGCGGAGCGAACCCACGATGTTGCACCGGCTTGCTGGCTGTCAAGCTGACGGCACCATACGAGCGTCCGTGAAACCCGCCATAGAAACTCACCAGATATGGGCGACCTGTGTGATGGCGGGCCAGCTTGAGCGCTGCCTCAACCGCCTCGGTGCCGGAGTTGGTGAAAAACACCATGGCTGGCTCCTCGAACGGCGCGATTTCATCCAGCTGTTCGGCCAGGCGCACCATGAGCTCATGGTGGTAGTCCGAGGAAATGTGCAGAAAGGCTGCAGATTGCGCCTGGATGGCACGCACCACGTCGGGGTGCGCATGACCCGTGGAGCACACAGCGATGCCCGCTGCACAGTCGATGTAGCGGTATCCGTCAACGTCCCACACCTCGCTCCCCGAACCGTGTGACATGACGAAGGGGACATCGCGCTGGTAAGAGTGAGAAATAACCTGCGCGTCACGCTCGACAAGCGCGCGCGCACTGGGCCCCGGTACAGGGTACTTCTTCAACATAGGTTCACCCCACATCCCGGTGGATGCCGGCCGTTGGTTCCCAACCTGGCTAGATGAACTGGGAGAGCAATCCGTTATGGCACTGGCAGGCTGCCTGATCCGAACCGTGAATCCCTCATTCGACAGGGAACGAGGTGCGACCATGCTACGCCTTCATTATACTCAGGCGATGTTTTTCATGCCGGTGAACGGGGCGATGGTTGAGGCTTGACGAACCATACATCCAGCATCGCCAGCCATCGGGTCAGCGAGATGGAAAAGCACCTGCCATGCGCTGCCGGGTCACGGCAGGCCATTGGGCGCCTCATCAGTGCGAGCGAGCTGCGGGGAACTGAGTACAGGTCAATCCAATTGACGTCCTTCT
>JAJYKL010000198.1 GCA_021788625.1 Chloroflexota bacterium | reverse complement strand
GGAAGATGACACTTGGCAGGGACTGTGTATCGACAGGGGCAGATAAGGCCTGCTCCATCATCGTGGCAAATGGCTCGCCCGAATAGCATACACGGTGCGCCCATTCCAGCACATTACCGCACTCATCTTCCACGCCCAACAGGAAGAATCCACCTGTAATGGGACTGATGCCAGCGATCTGCTTATCCAATAGAGCGTCGGGCAGGTTATCTTTCAGCGCATAGATCACCATCGCCGTACCGAAGTTACACAAAAAGTCGCCCGTGCTGGCCAGACCGGCGCCTGCGGCGGCGCAGCTTTGGTCGTTACCACAGGAATACACAGGCACGGCGCCGAGCTCCAGCCGTGTGCGCCAGAGAGGTGATAGCGGGTACGTCAGGCTGGCTGCTGGAGCGACCTCGGCCAGTTGGGCTGGACTGATGCCTGCATAGCTCAGGGCAGCCTGTGACCACTCGCGCCGGGTAATGTGATAGAACCCGCTCATTCCCTGGTTGGTCGTATCACCGTATACTTGCCCGGTCAGGGAAAAGATAATGAACTCATTGAGTAAAGTGAATTTCCATACATCCCGGAGCGGGATGCCACTCGATCGTGCAAAATGGCGCACCTTGAGCATGAAGAGTTCCGGTAAGGGTTTTTTGAAGCCCGAGTGATGCACGAAATCGGGAATCAGAGTAGCCACTTCGCCTGCCTCATCCACGGCGCGACCATCCGTCCACACGATGGCCTTCTGCAGAGGCAATCCTGAGCGATCCAATGGTATATAGGTTTGTGCCTGTGACGAGATGCCAATGGATCGCACCGTGTAACCAGCGGCATGGGCGGCGCAAACCCCGCCCCGTAAAGCCGTTTCGGCCAGGTCGACGTAGCGACCAGGCTCGAATGTGACGTTTCCATCTTCGTAATCCAGATCGTAACCGGCAACGATGGGCTCTGCCAGCAGTCCCATCTCATCTACGGGAGCGCATTTAAATGCCGTGGTACCCAGGTCCAGCGCGATGACACAGTCTTTAATCATTGGTGACACCAAAGCATTTTATTTTGTTAATGGCTGGACCGTGACCGGCTGGCTCGAGGCGGCAGATTCAGCTACCTTCGCCAGCCACTTCTCAAGTTCGATGCCACGCGCAATGGACGGCTCAAAGGCCATTCCGGTATGTACTGCATGGACAAACGAATACAGGCAATGCAAATGCCCTCGCAACCAGCCAATGCTGAACTTGGGCCCCGGGAAACCAGCGGGTGCGTCATAACGTTGCAGGCAGTGTATGCACTTGAACCCCGACTTGCCACCCAGGGGCATTTCCGGGTCAGTCGCGTCGAAGTAGTCCAGGTAGTTGGGCTGCATCAGATTGAAGCGCAGCGCACCTCGTGTGCCATGAACTTCGAAGCGCAGCTCGTCCTGCGCACCGGTGGCGATCTTCGATACCTCGATGGTTCCGAGGGCACCGTTACTCAACGTCGCGACGATGACAGTCATGTCGTCGGTGTCTTGTAGTGCCAGCTTAGTTGGGTCGGCAGCCGAAGGACGCCAGGAGTGAAGGGTTTTCTGGTGTGCGAATACCTCTTGCAGCGTTGTGCCGGTCATCCAGGTAAGAAGATCTATTGCATGCGAGCCGAGGTCATACAGCACACCGGCGCCATAGGAGCGTAAGTCCTTCCAGTTCATACGCTTACCTTCGGCAACGTTACCCGAGTGCAGATACTCGAAACGGAAGCTGATTACATCACCCAGGTCGCCGCTCGATATCATCTGTTGGGCACGCTGTGTTGCTGGATAGAAACGATACTGCAAGGTCATCTGGCCAAGCCTGGAAGGTTCTGGGATGGCTTTTTCCAATTCCAGCGCCTGTTCCACATTGCCGGTAAGAGGCTTGTCACAATACACCGGTTTACCAACGCGATACGCCGCAAGTATCTCAGGCTGGTGCAGGCTATTGGGTGTTGCAATGTCGACCAGGTCGATTTGCGGGTCGGCAATTAGCGCGTCATCGTCGTCGTAAGCTTTAGTAAAGCCCAATTCGTCGCGTGCCGCATCGGCTGAGACTTGCCGCGATGTGCATACTCCTTTCAGAACGCAACGGAAGCCCGCGTCCTTATAGAAGAATGGGATGGCTGACCAGCAGTAGGCATGCACATGCCCCATGAATCCCGCGCCAATGATCCCAATGTTGTAGGTTTTCATATCACAGTCGAAGATAGAAGGTCCCAGAGTCCGGTACCAACAGCTTTATCTCAATGTCCCAGGCACCTCTCGGGTTCATCCGCACTAAATAACGCCTTGCCTGCCAATGTGCAGATCGGCAAAGACGTTATCAGATTCGATTGATGGAAGCGACACTTCCAGCACGAGTGCCGGACCGCCCACGGCAGTGAAGGTATGCTCTACACCCGGGCGCATTTTAAAGATGTCACCTGTGTGCATTACGAATTCCCTATCATCGGCTTGCATGGCGACGTCGCCCTTCACGATGTAGAATGTCTCGTCTTTGATCCTGTGGTGGTGCAGCGGGCAACGCTGATCCTCGAATAAAAACAGGAATTTACCGCAATAGTGATTCACCCGGTCGTTGACAATCCAGTATTCGATCTCGCCGATATGGTAGAAGTCGTGCAGCCCAAAGTGTGGCGTAAGCACGTCGCTTTGCGGCATCTGCAGGCCCCACCTTTGGAGGACCAGCGCTGCCCGCGCAAGTGCCTCATCGCGCTCAGTCCCCTGTAACTCGAAGTCCAACACCCACTGTGCGTCTGTGCGTTCCATCCTTTATCTCCTGGGTACCTCATCATACAAACACAGAGTCTTCTGAGATAAGCCCGACAATCTCTGTGTAAGTGGTGCCTGGGCAGCTAGACCGAGTAGCCCAGCTCGCGCTCAGTCTCGAAGATAGCTTCGTCAACGATATCCATTCCCTTGGCTGCCACCTGCTCATCCATGATGATGGGCGGTGAAAGACGCAGGATATGCCCAGCGGGAATCCAGGCCAGACCTTTTTGGAACGCCTTACGGTAGACGAGTTTACCGGCTTCATCAAACGGCTCTTTCGTCTCAAGGTTCTTCACCAGCTCGATTCCCAGGAGGCAGCCTTTCACGCGTACATCACCAATAATCTTGTGCTCTGCCTTCATCTTCTCCAAACGCCGTTCAAAGTAGCGGCCCAGGCGCATGGCATTTTCCAACAAGCCCTCCTCCTCAATCACCTGGATGGACGCCAGGGCTGCTGCGCATGCCATTGGGTTGCCGCCATAGCTGGTGGACGCGGAGATTTTCTCGAATGATTCCTTGATCTCCTCTTTAGCTACCATGGCGGTGACGGGGAAGCCATTCCCGAAGCCCTTGCCCAACGTGACGATATCGGGTGTGATGCCCCAGTGCTCCATACACAGGAACTTGCCTGTGCGTCCCATGCCGGTAAGCACCTCATCCGCGATGAGCAACATCTTGTGACGCTCGCAGAAAGCTTTCAACTTGGGATAGAAGTCATCTGGCGGAATCACCGACCCACCCCAGCCCTGGATCGGCTCGACGATGACGGCCGCCACCTGGCCGGTGGTGCCCTGGGCGAGAAAGTATTCGTAGTAA
>JAJYKL010000082.1 GCA_021788625.1 Chloroflexota bacterium | reverse complement strand
ATGTACCCTTCGACAGGGACAAGATAAATGCCCAATACCTTGCGTTCAATCGCAAGCCGCTCCAGAAAGAAAAACCCCGGGCGGTGAGTAATCACCGCGCCGGGGTTATTAGTGGCACCAAAGCCGGGAAGGGATCGAAGCTAAACCTGGTGGAACTCGCCTTCGACCACGCCTTCGTCGTTATCGCCACCTCGGTTCTGCCAGCCGCCGTGCGAGCTACTCTGCGGTCGCTGACCGTCAGCGCCGGGCTGCTGCTCAGATGCAGTGCTGCCTATGTGCGTCGCCGCGTTCTGCAGAGCGTCAGTCGCCCGCTTGATGCGATTCATGTCGTCAGTCTTCAGTGCTGAGCGCAGATCGTTCATGACGGCTTCGATATTGGCGCGCTCGGCCCCGCTGACCTTACCGCCCAGGTCGCTTAACGACTTCTCCACACTGTAGAGCATGTTATCGCCAGTATTGCGTGCATCCACCAGCTCGCGCCGCTGTGCATCCAATGCCGCGTTTTGCTGCGCCTCGTGCACCATGCGCTCTACATCCTGCTTGTTCAGGTTCGTGCTGGCCGTGATGCTGATGTGCTGTTCCATATTGGTAGCTTTGTCCACTGCCCGCACGTTCAGAATGCCGTTTGCGTCGATGTCGAAGGTCACTTCCACCTGCGGCAGACCACGCGGCGCCGGTGGGATGCCGTCCAGGCGGAACTGGCCAAGCATCATGTTATCGGAGGCCATGGGTCGCTCGCCCTGGAATACGCGTACATCCACGGCGCTCTGGCTGTCCTCGGCGGTGCTGAAGATCTCGCTCTTGCGAGCTGGAATCGTCGTGTTGCGCGGGATCAACACAGTCATTACACCACCCAATGTCTCCACACCCAGGCTGAGGGGTGTCACGTCGAGCAACAGCACATCCTTCACGTCGCCGGAAAGCACACCGGCCTGGATGGCCGCACCGACTGCCACAACCTCGTCGGGGTTGACGCTCTTGTTGGGCTCCTTGCCGTTGGTGAGTTCGCGTACCAGCGACTGAACCATCGGCATGCGCGTCGCGCCGCCCACCAGCACCACCTCGTTAATGTCCTTCATGCTCAACCGTGCGTCATTCAATGCCTGCTCCACAGGACCGCGCACGCGCTTCAACAGGCTCTCGCTCAGTTGCTCAAACTTCGCACGCGTGAGCCGCAGCATCAAGTGCTTGGGCCCGTTCTGGTCCGCCGTAATGTAGGGCAGGTTGATCTCCGTCTCCATGAGCGAAGAGAGCTCGATCTTGGCCTTCTCGGCCGCTTCACGAATGCGCTGCAATGCCTGACGATCGGCGTGCAGGTCGATGCCCTGTTCCTTTTTGAATTCGCCAGTCATCCATTCCATGACGACCGCGTCCCAGTCGTCGCCGCCCAGGTGCGTGTCGCCACTGGTAGCCTTTACCTCGACCAGACCATCGCCGACCTCGAGGATGCTTACATCAAATGTGCCGCCACCCAGATCGAAGACGAGGATGGTCTCGTTGGACTTCTTGTCCAGTCCGTAGGCCAGCGCCGCTGCCGTGGGCTCGTTGATGATGCGCAGCACTTCCAACCCGGCAATCTGCCCCGCGTCTTTAGTGGCCTGGCGCTGACTATCGTTAAAGTATGCCGGCACCGTGATGACGGCCTGTGTCACGGGCTCACCCAAGTACGCCTCGGCATCGGCCTTCAGCTTGCCCAATATCATGGCGCTGATCTCCTGAGGTGTATAGGTTTTGTTCGTGTTCGGGATCTTCACCCGTGCATCGCCAGAGGGACCCGACACAATCTGATAAGGCACGCGCTTGCGCTCATCTTCCACTTCATCGAACTTGCGGCCTATAAAGCGCTTGATGGAAAACACCGTGTTCTCTGGGTTCACAACCGCCTGCCGCTTGGCCGGCTGGCCTGCCAGCCGTTCGCCGTTCTTGTTAAAACCTACGACTGAAGGGAGTAAGTTGCCGCCTTCAGTGGTAGGGATGACAACTGGGCTGCCGCCTTCCAGCACAGCAACCACACTGTTCGTAGTTCCTAAATCAATACCAACAATCTTAGACATTCATTCACCCCTTTCTTTATGGTCTCGAGGAGTTATTGTTTACAGGTTAACGGGGGCGAATTAGATCGATGATGGCTGGCCGTTAGCATTGTGTTAGAGAGAAACCATCCGTCAGGCTGCGGTTATGGTGCTGCTATAAACGGAGAGGCGGCTCCTCTAGCAGGAGCCGCCTCTCCGAAAGTATCTCTTCAGTGGGTGGCTATTTGGATTGAAGGCGAGTTGCTCCGCTACTTAATCATCCCCACCTTACGCATCCATTCGACCCGTGACTGCAAGTAATCGAGAGAGATATGCTCAGCTTTCGCAATTGCAGACCAGTCTGGCAGTCCGAGTTTGGCGCCTTTTATGGCGTCGATAATGAGTTTCTCGAGCTTGGTCGGCTTCATACCCGCTTTATTCCTACCTCCTACACATAATAGAAGTGCCTAACTCCTATATGGAGTCGCATTATACCACATTTAGTCAATGCTAATAGTAATTATCCTTATGCAGTGAGCATCTATTATTGAGTCCGTATATAACATAACCTTATTGGGCCGTCCTATTAATATTCATAACCATAACCTGATCACCGTGCACCATAACTGTACTGACCGAGGCAGGCGAAGTGCCCAGACGTTGAAAGTTATCGAAGGGCATGCCCAGAAAATGTGCCAGGGCAGCTTTAATCGGGTCGGCATGCATTAACACGAGAATGATTGCCGGCGCTGGCGGCTCAGGGGGTGGGGATGATTGAGTGGGAGGTGCAGACTTCGCAGTATCGGAGGACCCTGAATCAGGGTGTTCCCCACTGGCTTCCTTGGGCGGTTCCGGGTCTGGATACGCAGCGCAAATGCGTGTAAGTTCCGCCACCACTCGCGCCTGCATCTCCAGCAGCGACTCGCCATTGGGCAGACGGGCCAGGGATGGTTTTTCGAGTATCACTTTCCAGCTATCCCTGGATCCTTCAGCTTCGCTGATCTCTTTGATGGTCCTGGCCGTGTAATCGCCCGTATCGGTATCGGCCAGAGTACGCCGGATGTGGATGGGCAGACCACGTGGCGCAGCGATGCGCCAGGCTGTCTCAATGGCGCGTTCCAGGTGGCTGGAGTAAATGGCGGCAATGGGTTGCTTCTCCAACAATTTGGCCAACGCTTCGGCCTGTGCGCGGCCATCGCCATTCAGGTGCAGGTTGGGAGCCTGACCTGGCAAGCGCCCTTCCTTGACCCAGTCATTTGTCCCGTGTCGGACGAGTAGTAATAGTGGCATAAAGTGAATTGTATAGGGTGAGGCTTTGAAAACGCCTCGCCGGTGGCTCGGTCTGTCTTCGTCTTGCCCAACTAGCCTGCGGCAAGGTTACGGCAGGTAGAACAACGGGTTGCGCGGTATGTCACCGTAACGCACCTCAAAGTGCAGGTGGGGGCCTGTTGAATTGCCCGTACTGCCCATGGCGGCAATCAATTGTCCGCGTGCCACAGCCTGCCCGATATCCACGAAGTAGCGGCTCAGGTGAGCGTACAGAGTGGAGAATCCGTTGCCGTGGTTGATCAGCACCATATAACCATAGCCCGTATTGTCCCAACCGGCGTAGGTGACGTACCCGCCATCGGCAGCATAAATCGGGATGCCGATGGCGTTGGCAATATCGATGCCGGAGTGGTATACGCTGAAGTACTGCGAAATGAACCCGCGCGTAGGCCACTGGAAACGGCCATAGGCTGTGGCATTCACCGCCGGCGCGCTGTAGGTGCTACGAGTTGCGCCTCCACCGGAGGTATCGGCGACGACCGGGGCCACGTAGGGCTTGATGCCGTTCGGCACCACAATCATGGCCCCTGCCAATAGATTCGCCCCACCGCCTAGATTGTTCAGCGGGAAGTTCACAATATCCTCAGTCTTCACCTTGAACTTCTCCGCGATCTCGCTAAGAGTGTCGTTGGGCTGCACCTGATACCAGATCCCATCCACAGGCAGGATGTTCAGAATCTGCCCAATGCTGAGTTGATCGGGTTTGTCCTCGACGTCCTTGTTCGACCAGACCAGCGTGGAAGGTAACAGCTTGAAGCGCGCGGCGATCGTCTCGATGGTGTCGCCGGGCTGAACCGTGTAGGTGATGATGCCGCTGCGTACCTCAACAGGCGCGCTGGTATCGGGCACTACACGACGTGTGAGTAAGCCAGCGTCCTGGTTGATCAATGCCAGGTAGTTTTGCAGCTCACCGGGCGAGTAGATGCGTCCGCCACCCGCGCTGCCGGAGCTGCTCTGGTACCCCACAACGGAATTGCCTGACCCAGCATTGCCGGAGCCGTCGTTAATGGTAATCTGTGGATGAAACGCAGGCGCGTTATCACCCAGGTGTGCCCCCGCCAGTAGCATGGCGATTAGCGCAACGACGATGACGGCGAAGTGCGAGGCATAACGCCCCGTCGTCACCAGGACTCGCCAACGGATATCGTCCGAGCCAAGGTAGGTGTGAACCGCGCGCCGGAGGAAGCGCGCACGCACACTCAATTGCTGTGTGATCGGGTATGGTTTCAAAGTTTGCGATTACCGTTGGTGCTTATTACTTCGGCAGCAGAGTCCAGGGATTGACGGCTGAGCCGCCTCTGCGTATTTCGAAGTGCAGGTGCGGGCCGGTGGAATTGCCAACAGAGCCTACCGCGGCTATCTGCGAACCCTTTAACACCTGCTGACCGCACCTCACGAACAACCTGCTGGCATGGGCGTACAGCGTCTGGTAACCGTCGCCATGGTCGATGACGACGTACTGCCCGTAACCCACGGGTACGCCGGCCTTGTTCAATGAATAGCCAGCGTAGATCACCGTGCCGCTATCGGCCGCGTAAATGGGATCGCCCATGTGGTCGGCGATATCGATACCCGGATGCCAGGCACTAAAGTTGTAACCAGAAAGATAGTGGTTATTAGAAGGCCAGATAAAGCTTCCGGTCCCCAGAGGCGGAATGGCCATCTCGCCGCACGTGCCCACGCGATAGACTTTCACAGTCTGTCCGGTATTGGTGGTGGTCTGTCGCACTACGACCGGCTTGGGCACCTGCCAGACAACCGTCTCGCGCTGGCCGCCTGGAATGAACAGTTGTTGTCCCGGTACGAGCAACTGGTTGACGCTTGTAAGATGGTTTAGGGGCTCCTTGATGATTGCCTCGGGTTTCACCTGAAACTGACGAGCCAGCGAGTCGATGCTGTCGCCCTCCTGCACCACGTTGATAAGCCCGTCAGTAGGGGGAATGACGAGTTCCTGCCCAACACTCAGCAGGTCGGGGTTGTCCTTCAGCGTGCTGTAGTTGGACCACAACACCGTCTCGGGATGCAGCCCGAAGTGGAAGGCGACGTCGAAAAGGGTGTCGCCGGTTTGCACGGTGTAGGTAATCAACCGTTGAGAAATGTTATGCGATGCTGTGCCGGTCGTATCCGATATGGGGGTGGTGCTGGTCAATGGGGCGAAGTTGCGCTGGATGGCATCGTCTGTTGTGCCTGATCCGGATGGATTGAAAATGACATCACGCTGCTGGGGCTGCGAACTGATTGCCACCGGATTGCCAGCGGGGAGGGTGGCACCCTGGGCCTGAGGCAGTCTGGCGCCTGCCAGGAGGAATGCGCCAGCAGCGATCAGTAGAATAATGAGATGTGTCAGGTACCTGGAGGCTTCAGCGAGCCAAATTCTCACATTTGTTGTGCGCCAGTACTTGTCATAACGAACCCGATTCTTCATGCGCGGCGATTATACCGTGAGTAGTAGTCCAGCCCTAATGAGGTGAAATCAATACAAAGCGCCCAAATACACGGGTTATACAAGTTTCACATGCGAACCTGTATAACCTGTGTAGCCCAGCTTTTCTTCAGGAATAGCCCGTCAGGCGCAAGCCAGCGATTGATGTCCGTTCACGGCTGGGCTGATTATTTGGGTGCGGGGTTGGTGGGTACGGTGATGGTAGGCTGCGCAGGATACTCCGGCGGCAGCGGGGTGGTCTGCCCGCTGGGAGCATAGGCAGCCACTGGGGAGGCAGATTGTTGCTCAGACAGCACCAATTGGCGCAGGTACTCGTTGCCCTGCCGGGTATTCTGCTCAATGTCCAGTTGAACATAGACGTATTCACTGGCGGCCAGAAGCAGAACAAACTCGATAATGCCAAAGATCAGGATACCGAGGGCGGTGGCAATGCCTGCCACAGCACCGCCGACGGCAAAGGCACCGCCATTCAGATTGTCCAGGGCGGGTATGGATACCACGTTGAGCAGCCCGGCGACGATGGCGCCGACAGTACCCAGGATGGCCAGCACCAGAAATACCCATGCCAGGACCTGCAGTACGAATGCGATAGCCCGGAGGGCGCGATACTTCTTCTTAACCATTCTGCACGCTCCTTTTTAACTGGAAGGTGAACCGATCGCTCACGATCATGGAACCGCAAACCATCCCTTAACCCTACGCACGGCTGGCCTGACGGTGGCCCAGTTAAGTATAATCGTTTGGGCTTATGGATCAAACGAATTTCGCTGTCATCGTGCTCCTCACCGCCATCGCGCTGGTGTTCTTCCTCCTCTGGATCATCGTAGTGCTGCCGCAAAGCCGCGCGCGCAAGACGCAGCAACAGGTGGTGGCAGCCCTGAAGGTGGGAGATGAGATTGTTACCGTGGGTGGGATGATCGGCACACTCACCTACCTGAATGAGCAGGAAGACATGGCCCGTATCGAGGTGGCCAAAGGTGTGGAGGTCCGCATTATCCCCGCGGCCATCAGCCATCCATTGGATTACGTGCGGCGTGTGGAACTTGCCAAACAGGAACGAGTTGACGCGAGGCGTGATCCGAAGCGGCCGCCCAAGAAGTCCTAACCGACTGCACTGGAGTAACTGTCCATGCGCTTCGATGTCTTTACGCTATTCCCCGGCATGTTTAGCAGCCCCTTTGCAGAAAGCATTGTGCGTCGCGCGATGGAGGCAGGGTTGATCGAGGTGGTGACACACAATATCCGCGACTACACAACTGATAAACACCACATCACCGACGATTACGCCTATGGTGGAGGAGGCGGCATGGTGATGAAGCCGGAGCCCATTTTCGCTGCTGTCGAAGCTGTGCTGCCAGAACTGCTGGCCGGTGGGACAGACCAGAATGCGAGGCCGCCGATCATTTTGATGTCTCCCGCTGGACGGCGCTTCACGCATGCTGTGGCAACGGAACTTGCGCAGCATCCCTGCATCGCACTCGTTTGCGGTCATTACGAAGGGGTTGATGAACGGGTGCGCGAGCATCTGTGCACGGACGAAATCAGCATCGGCGACTATGTGCTCACTGGTGGCGAGTTGCCAGCGATGGTGATCATCGACGCCGTCAGCCGCCAGATACCAGGCGTCCTGCCTGCGTGGGCACCAGCCCACGAATCACACGTGGATGGCATGCTGGAGCATCCGCATTACACCCGCCCGGCTGAATTCCGTGGCTGGAGCGTGCCCGACGTGCTCCTGAACGGCAATCATGCGGAGATCGAGCGCTGGCGGCGCGAGCAATCGGAACGAATCACCGCAAAGCGCGCAGAGATGTCAGATTTCTCTGAGAAGTCTGACATCTCTGCGCGTGACCTCTCCATACCGAAACCCAACCTGCTTACCGACGAAACAGAAGGATCTGCCACGCATGACGAAAGATCGACGCAATAACCTGCCGGATAACAAGATAAGGCGTCCAGTGCTACTGGTACTGGTGACACTCAGCCTGCTTTTCAGCGCCTGTACTTTGAGGCCGACAGACCCACCTGTGGTGACGGTGTATGCAACCATTTTACCGACACCAACCCTTACTGCTACGACGGGTCCGACGCTGACGCCGACTCCCGTCCCACCCACTGCCACGCCTCCTCCCACCGCCACCCCTCTCCCACCAAAACCACTCACCGTAGCGCTGGCAGGCGAGCCGGATACCCTGCATCCACTCTATGCGTCTTCCTACGCAGCGCAGACGGTGCTGGGCGCATTGTTCGTTGGCTGTGTGGGGCAGGATGAGACAGGCGCGCCGGTTGCGCTGGGTTGCGAGTCCGTGCCAACTCTGGAGAATGGTGGTGCGCAGTTCGTGGGTGAAGGTGCCGACCGCCACTTGCAGGTTACCTTCCACATTCGGGCCGGCTGGCGCTGGACGGATGGCCAGCCTGTCACCGCTCAAGACGCGCTCTACACATGGGGGCTGATCATGTCACCCGGAGCGCAGGTGAACGATCCACTGACGCAGAAAGTGTTCAGCATGAGCGCGCCTGACGAGCGCACCATCGTGGTGGATTTCATGAGCGCTGCTCAGGCGCGTCTGGCTGCAGCCGGTAAGCTGCGCGGTGATGTGGCTTTTAATTATTTCTCGCAGCAAGGAGCCTACGATGCCTATGCCAGGCAGGATACGCCCCTGACCGACGTGAACTATTGGGCGGTGGTGCGCTGGCTGCCCGAACATCTGCTGAAGGACGTTCCCGCAGCTGAGCAACTAAAGAGCTCGTTCGCGCAAAAGCCGGTGGGCGATGGCGCGTTTGAGGTGAGTACCTGGAATAAGGGCAGTGAGCTGGTGCTGAAGCGCTCGGCCTTGCCATTTCCCCTGCAACCCCAGGGGAACGTACCGTCTATCATCTTTCGGTTTGTTCCCGACGAGGCGAGTGTGCTGAAAGAGGTGCAAAGCGGCGCGGCGCAAATGGGCCAGCCGGTTTCGGCGGATCTGGCCAGTGACCAGGTGAGTGTGACGGACATGGTGATCACGCCGGTGGTGGCGCCGGTGGTGGAGCAGATTGTGCTCAACACCAGCCGTGCACCGTTCGATGATGTGCGGGTACGCCAGGCGTTGCGGTTTGCGATCAATGCGCGCGCGGTGATCAGCGACCCGCTGACAGGTCCGGCCGTGGATGCTGAGGTGATTGACCCGGTGAGCATGTTTCACGGTGTGGATGGCAGCGGCTTGCTGCCCCCGTATGATCCGGCGCGCGCCAAAGAGCTGCTGGCCGAGGCAGGCTGGACCTGTGACCATATGCCCTGTGTAAAGCCCATCACCGAGAAAAATGGCGATGTTGTAACGAAAACTCTGGTATTCACCCTGGTGACCAATGAGCGACAACCCCGCAATGCGTTGAGCCAGTTGATTCAACAGCAATTGGAGGGTGTCGGGTTCGGGGTGGACCTTGAGATTGTGCATGGGCTGGGCAAGGCCAGCCAGCTCTTTGCCTCGTACGACCAGGGCGGCATTTTACTGACTCGCAACTTCGACGCCGCAATGTATCAGGTTCCATCACTCACCCGCTTGAGCGGGGTATTCGATTGTGCCAGTATTCCAACTGAGAAAAACAGCGCACCCACACAGGGCAATGTGTTTGGTTTTTGCGACGAGGCCACTGATGCCGCCATCCGAACAGCTGAACAGGGTGAAGCGGTGATCTCCACCGCCGGACGGGTCAAGCCGATCCAGGACTTGCTGGCAGCCTTGACCAGTGATGCGTTGTTTGAGCCGCTCTACTCGCCGCTACAGGTTTTCGCCTCACGTCAGGTAGGGGGCTTGCGTATATCGGGCTCGGCTATACTGACGTGGAATGCCTGGGAGTGGGAGCAGCAGGCTAAACCCTAGGCATACATCTCTCCCATAGTGGATGGGAGGAGGGTGGAGGAAATCGTATTGTGCATTGTGCCCTCCATCTTTAGTCTGAAGAAAGCGTTTTAAATAGCTCAACCATCTTGACGCCAGGTGACAGAAATGGTAAATTGACATGGTTCGTAACAATCAGGCGAATAAGCAATGGATGAGCTCATGTTGGTTGGCAATTCGTTTTACCGCACCGCTGCTGGCGGTGTGGGTGTTCATTGCCGTATTGCGCCTGTTGCCAGGACAGGGGTGAACATCTAGAGTAATAACCCCCTCAAGTGAATCCAAAGGCCACGGGCGGATCGGCAAGCACCGTGGCCTTTTTTGTACCAGCTAAATCAGGCCACGGGTGGCGGGCATCCCGTGGCTTTTTTGTTTGTGGCCTGGTTCGTCAATGCGGAGCGATCGCCATGTACGCGAAGTTAATCTGCTTCAGAAAGTTAATAAGGGCGTTGAGGCAATGGTTGTTCAACCTGAACGGCCTGGCGTGCCGCAGGCGCGTGAGCGCTGCTGATTTCAACAGCCGCGACCGGGGTGTGTTCGTCATTTTAGATGGGTGGATAAGAAGGGATATATGTCGATTTTGACAGCTACCAACGTTGGCCAGTCGTTTGGCGCCTTCGATTGCTTCCAGGGTGTCACAGTCAGCATCGCCAACGATGGGCGCATTGGCCTGGTAGGGCCGAATGGTATTGGCAAGACCACCCTGCTGTTGATTATGGCTGGCTTAGCCAGACCGACGGTTGGTGAGGTGCACCTCGCGCGTGGCAGGCGAATAGGCTACCTGCGCCAGGAAGCGGTGGAAGCGTTCGCCCAACGCACCAACACGGTATATCAGGAAATGCTTACAGCTTTTGCGTCGTTGTTCGAGATGCAACGTCAATTACACGAGATGGAAGAAGCCATGTCGTCCGACGCTTCACAGGGGCTGCTCAACCGCTATAGCGAACTGCAGGAGACGTTTACCCATGCCGGCGGATATGACTACGAGACGCACATCCGCCAGACGCTCGATGGACTGGGCTTCCAGCGAGCCGACTGGGACATGCCACTCAGTCATCTTAGCGGCGGTCAAAAGACACGCGCCCTCCTGGCGCGCCTGCTGCTGGAAAAGCCCGACCTCTTGATCCTGGACGAGCCAACCAACCACCTTGACGTGCAGGCCATCGAGTGGCTGGAGACCACTCTACGCGGGTGGGAGGGCGCCTTCCTGGTCGTCAGCCACGACCGCTACTTCCTCGATCGCACCGTGAACACCATCTGGGAGATGAGCCGCGGCGGCATGGAGGTCTACCATGGTAACTACAGTGCCTACCTGACTCAGCGCCAGGAGCGTTGGGAGCGCCTGAACCTGGTCTTTGAGACTGAGAAGGCGCGCCTGGAGAAGGAGATGGTCTTTATCAAGGCCAACATCCCCAATGGCGCCCTGGACCAGGCGCGCGGCAAGCTTAAGCGCCTGACGCGCGACGTGATGGCCATCGAGCAACTGGGTGTAGTGATTTTGCAAAACAAGAGCTGGTCGGAGATTGCGCCTTTGATGACCGCTCGCGAGAACCCGTGGGGTGTAAACGAGGCCGAGCAACGCGTGAAGGCCTTGCACCCGCCTGCCCGCCCACCGCAATTGAAGGTGCATCTAAAGCCCACCCACCGCAGTGGCAATGTCGTGCTGCGCACACGGGGCTTGAAGGTGGGATATCCTGGGAACGAGCTGTTCGAGGCAGGAAATGTCGAGCTGTGGTACCAGGATCGCGCGGCGCTCATCGGGCCCAATGGCGCTGGAAAGACCACTTTCCTGCGAACCATCCTGGGCGAGCTCGAGCCGCTGGCCGGAGAGACTCACCTGGGAGCCAGCTTGAAGATCGGCTACTTCGCCCAGGCGCACGACGGTCTGAACCCGGACCACAATGTGCTGGACGAGCTGCTGGCGCATAAGGAGATGCTCATCGGGCAGGCGCGTAACTACCTGGCGCAATATCTTTTCAGGGGAGACGACATCTATAAATCCGTCAGCATGCTGAGTGGTGGCGAACGCGCCCGCCTGGCGCTGGCAATCCTGGCTCTGGAGGGAGCGAACCTGCTGCTATTGGACGAGCCGACTAACCATCTGGACATTCCGTCGCAGGAGGTGTTGCAGGAGGTACTGGAGCGTTTCAGCGGCACGATTCTGCTTGTCTCACACGACCGCTATCTGGTGGATCGGTTGGCGACGCGGGTGTGGGAGTTGCGCGACAGAAAGCTGGTCGTGTTCAGGGGCAGATACCAGGAGTTCATGGCTGATCGCGAACGCCAGGTGATGCAGTCCCGGCAGGATGTCGCCAGGCAGCGTGCCGAGCGCCGCTCGGAAACCAAGCAACAGGCGGCCGAGTCACGCAAGGTCACTAGCGATGCTAAAAAACGCGAACAGGTGGTGGCGCATATGGAGGCGCAGATCCAGCAACTGGAAAACAAGTTATCCCAGCTGGCCATCGACCTGCAGGCGGCCAGCGCCGACGGTGCGTTTGAGAGGATCCAGCGGTTGAGTGCAGAATACACTGCCACCCAGAGCAATCTGGAGCTGCTCCTGAGTGAGTGGGAACAAAAGGCGGCTGAGGTCTAGGTTTACGTTTGTATTGGGCGACTGGCAGTTCACCACAGAGGCTGAAATGACAAAGGTAATGGAAATCACCGTGTCTGTAACGACAGCAGGTCTGGTGTGGCGTCCCTTTGATGTCGCGCACGACTATCCAGCGCTGGTGGAGCTGATGAACGTGTGCAACGAGGCGGATGGCATCGAGAGCATTGAGACGCTGGACGGAATAACGAACTCCATCAATCATATGACCGGTTTTAACCCGGCGACAGACATGCTGGTTGTACAGGCCGTAGATCAGATCATCGGTTATGGTCGCACCTGGAACTGGGTGAACGACGTGGGCGAATGCATTTATGGCATTCACGGAAACGTTCACCCGGCGTGGCGTGGCAAGGGGCTGGGCCGCGCCATTTTAAGCTGGCAGGAGCAACGCGCCCGCGAGATCGCTACGCCGCACTCGACCAGCGAACCACGCTTCCTGCAGGCGTTCGTTCATAACATCGATAAGCAGTACGCAACGCTACATTTGCTTGAGCACGCGGGGTACACGACAATTCGATATGGCTTCATGATGGTGCGTGAGAATCTGGACGATATCCCGGACCTGCCTTTGCCGCATGGGCTGGAAGTGCGGCCCGTGCGGCCTGAGCACCTGCGCTGCATTTGGGATGCATTAAACGAAGCCTTCCGCGACCACTGGGGTCACCGCGAAAGCACCGAGGCTGACTACGAGCGATTCGTAAACGAGTACGACCAGCAGCTGCACTTGTGGCAGGTGGCCTGGGACACGGAGACGAATGAGGTCGCGGGCATGGTGCTCAACGAAATCACTGCGTACGAGAATGAGTGCTTCCACGAAAAGCGCGGCTGGACCGATCCGATCTGCGTGCGGCGAGCGTGGCGCCGGCGCGGGCTGGCACGCGCGCTCATCATGCGCAGTCTGCGGGTGCTACGCGAGCAAGGCATGACGGAAGCGGCCCTGGGTGTGGACGCGCAGAACCCGAATAAGGCAATGCACCTGTATGAGCGCTGTGGATACCGGCCTGTAATAAAGAGCTATACGATGCGTAAAGAACAGCGTATTGGAGAGTAGAGACTCGATGTTCGTCATCGTAAGGTCATCGGGGAGTGCCTGACTTTACGTCATGGGCTATTAGTCATGGTTGGCGCGAGTATTGTTTCCCAGCCCTATCGCGGTGAGGCGGACCTGCTGCGCCTGCGCGAGTTTGTGATGGAAAACTATCGCCGGAACAATTACTGGCATGTGGGTGACGTGGTGTGGCGCATCTTTCTCATCTCGATCGATTTCGACCCGGGTGAAAACATCCGGCTGTTCGAGCATGCAGGCCGGGTGGTGGCATTCGCCATCTATGATCCCCGCGAACCATCCATCGGTTGGCAACTGGCGCTGCGCGACACGGCTTGCGAAGAAGAGCTGTTGGAATGGGCTGCGGCGCGTTTCGTCCGGCTCGGTCAACCGCGCGGACGATTGCTGGCCGGTGCCTGGGAGACTGACACTTATAAACGAGCACTGCTGGAGCGTCACGGCTTCCACAGCACGGGACAGGGTTACCGCCTGAACGTGTTGGACCTGCGGGACTGGCGGGCACCGGATGGCCTGGCGAACTACCCTGTTCGCTGTCTGACTGGTGAGGAGGAGCATGCAATCAGGGCACAGGCGCACCGTGAAGTGTTCCGCCCATCGCGCGTCACCGACGAGAGTTATCTACACCTCATGCGAATGCCCGGCTACGAGCGCGGACTGGACCTGCTGGCTGAAGCACCTGGTGGGCAGATTGGCGCATTCTGCCTGATCTGGGAAGACGCGCTCAATAATGTGGGTGAGTTCGAGCCGGTCGGTACGCGGCCGGCCTTTCGGCGCCAGGGTATGGCGCGTGCCGTGCTGGTGGAGGGGCTACGCCGCTTGCAGGTGCGCGGTTGCACGAGCGCCGTGGTGTGGGTGGACGCCGATAACACGCCTGCAATCGCGCTTTACGAATCGGTGGGCTTCCGTTGCATGCAACGTGATATCAGCTATGAATATCGAGATCACCCGAGCTAAGCGTCACGATACGCCGGTGTTGCAACACCTGTACGAGCTTTATAGCTACGATTTTTCTGTTTACACGCAGGCTGACATCGCGAATACTGGCCTGTACACCGATGAATCATTCCTGAGCGGATATTGGAATGATATGAACTGGTCGAGTTTCCTGGTGCGCGTGGATGGATCGCTCGCGGGTTTCGCCTGGATGCTTAGGACGACGCTCATTCGGCCGCAGGATATTTGGACGCTCAAGGAAGGCAAGGAAACCCGGTTTCTTCAGGAAATTGGGTTTCTAAAAGATGAACCCCATAACCTGATCGAAGAGTTCTTTATTATGCGCAAATACAGGCTCAGGGGAGCTGGAGAGACTGTAGCGCGCATGCTGTTTGACCAGTATCCGGGTATATGGGAAGTGAGTGAGATGGTGGAGAACACGCCAGCCCAGGCTTTTTGGCGCAAAGTGATCGGTCGCTACACCGGTGAGCGGTACATTGAACTGACGCTGGACACAGAGTTGTGGCACGGGCCAGTGCAGGTGTTTATGAGCTCGACACAGGAGCATGGACCGCGGAGCGTCAGTGGATGACGGGTGATCGGAATGGAATGGGTGTGTGGTTGTACGGCGATGCCGGCCAGACTGCGAGTAGACGCGTCTTCGTTATCCGGTGTTTCGCAGTCCGCTGCTCACACCGTTAATCGTTAATTCGATCACGGCGCGCAGCATCTCAGGGTCGTCCCCTTTCCCCAATTGTGTGTCTCCACTCTCTCCCAGTTGACGCAGCCGGCGAATCATCTCCACCTGAATGTAGTTCAGGGGATCGACGTAGGGGTTGCGCAGCTGGATGGAGCGCTGCAACACGGGCTCATTGTCCAGCAGGGCCGATTGTCCGGTAATACAAAAAATCGCACGACAGGTACGGTCGAATTCGGCTTTGATCAGGAGGAAGATGCGCTCGCGTAACGCTTCGTCCTGTACCAGTGACGCGTATAACGCGGCGATGCCCATGTCAGCCTTGGTCAGACTCTGCTGGGCGTTATCGAGCATGGTCTGGAAAAAGGGCCAGCCGCGATACATTTCGGACAGCAGATCACATCCGGCTGGCTCAGGTCCGGGAGTGGGGTGGCTGATGATATCGTCCAGCGCCGCTCCCAGACCGTACCAGCCGGGCAGGACAAAGCGGCTTTGCATCCATGAGAACACCCAGGGGATGGCGCGCAGGTCGGCGATCGTGCGCGTTTGCTGGCGGTACGCCGGGCGTGAGCCGAACCTGAGCTCACCGATCTCCGCGATCGGGGTGGCCGCCTGCCAGAATGCAATGAAGCCGGGGTCGTCATAGACCAGTGCCTGGTAGGCCTGGTGGCCTACCTGCGCCATATGCTCCATCACCTCGCGCCAGCGTTGGGGAACCCCATCCTCTGCTTGAGCGAGGTGTGAGGCCAGCAACACACCATAGGCCACCTGCTCCAGGGTGCGATGCGCGATGTCGGGATCGTGGTAGCGGGTGGAGAGCACCTCACCCTGCTCGGTGATGCGGATGGATGCATCGTGCAGACCACGTGGCTGAGCCAGGATGGCCTTGGCGGCCGGGCCGCCTCCGCGTGCGATGGACCCGCCGCGCCCATGGAAGAGCGTAAGCCGCACCCCAGCCTGCGCGCAGGTAGCCACGATGGCTTCCTGCGCTTTGAAGAGTGCCCAGTTCGCAGCGATGTAGCCGCAGTCCTTGTTGCTGTCGGAATAGCCCAGCATCACCATCTGATGATCGGCATGGCTACGCAGATGTTCGCGATAGCGGGGATGGGCGTACATGGCCTGCAGGATGGCCGGCGCACGGTCGAGGTCATGCTGTGTCTCGAAGAGCGGCACGATGTCGAGGTTCGCCCGGCACCAGGTCATGAGGAGCAGCAGCTCCAGCACATCCGACAGGTCGTTGGTCATGCTGATAACGTAGACACCCATCACATCAGGGCCATAACGCTTCATCGCCTCGCGCGCAAGCATGAGCGGCAATGCGACGTCGCGTGTCTCATCCGAGAATGTGCCGATGTGATCCATCACGCTGCGGCTGGGTGTGGCGAGTGCGTGGGTCAACACCTCCACACGCTGCGACTCGTTGAGCTGCCCGTAATCACTGGCCAGCTTGAGGTGCGCCAGCACCTCAGCCACGGCGCGCTCGTGGTATATGGAATGCTGGCGCAGGTCCAGTCGCGCTACATGCAATCCAAACACATCCAACTGGCGGCACAGGTCGTCCAGGTCGCCGTCGATCAGCGCGGCCCCGTGGCCCTGGCGCAGGCTGTTCACTACGGTATCGAGCGTGATCGCAATATTGCGCGTGGTCGGCTCAGGCGCGGTGGGAAGGGGCAGCGCGAGCGTGGGCGAGAGGGCCAGCGTGGGCGTATGGTAGAACGGGTAGAGGGGACGTGCAAACGTCTCCTGGCGCGCGTCGGCCAGCTGGCTCGACAACCCAGCCATTACAGCGCGGTAGGGCTCGTTGGGATAGCGGTTCACCAGCGCGCGAACATGGCTGGAGCCTTGTTGAAAGGCATCGATCAGGACATCCAACTCGGGGGCAATCGAATCGCGCCGCCGGGAAATGCTCAGGCGGCGTGATAGCTCATGCGCCGTATCACTCAGCTTGTTCAGCGCAAGCCGCCGATGTAGTTGCAGTGTCTCGGCCGTAACCTGCACCGTGACGTTTGGGTTGCCATCGCGGTCGCCGCCGATCCATGAGCCGAAGGTGAGCCAGCGGTGGGGGGCGTTGACGCTGGGGTAATGTACGGCCAGGGCGCGCTCCAGGTCGGCCTGCAATTGCGGCACAATGTTCCAAATGGTAGTGTCGAAGTACCACAACCCGGTGCGGACTTCGTCAGTCACAGCGGGCTGTACGGTACGCGAGCGATCGGTCAACCACAGCGAGGTGATCTCGCGATGGATGCTGGCATCCAGGTGCGAGTGGCGCACGGTTGACGAAGGAGAAGAAGCGGAGGAGGGGGCAGACGATGAAGAGGGCGAGTCATCGTGCGAAAGTTGCTCTTCTGCGTGCAGCAGGTCCGCCAGCCGGCGCAGCTTGGAGAGCACCGTACGGCGCTTGGACTCGGTGGGATGAGCCGTGAACACCAGCTCGATCGATAGCTGATCGAGCAGATTCTGCAACCGCTCAGGCGAGACACCTCGATCCTTCAACTCGCTGATGGCAGCCTCGATCGATTCGCGCACAGCTGGACCCCCAGCGACCTCATGGGCCGCGCGACGCCGGCGCAGGATGCCGGTGCGGTAGTTTTCCTCGGCCAGATTCACCAGTTCGAAGTAGGTCGTGAAAGCCATTGCCATCTCGTAGGCATCCGCGGCGCTCAAGTCACGCGTAGCGACCTGCAGTTGGCGTGTGGCGTCCGCATCACCGGTGCGGCTGGCTTTGGCCAGTTGGCGGAGGCGCTCTTCCCGCGCCAGAGTCTCGGGTCCATCCAGGCTGGTGATCACCTCGCCCAGCGCATTGCCCAGACGTCGAATCTGGCGCGCCAATTGATCCAGATTGTGATCATCAGGCCGAGGTGTATTCATTACGCCCAATCTTAGCAGGACTTAACACGAAACAGGATATAATGATATTGATATTCTAGTGTTAGAGATCTAGAAGGTTTGTCTTATCA
>JAJYKL010000081.1 GCA_021788625.1 Chloroflexota bacterium | reverse complement strand
GTGTATTACTACGAAGAGCCTCTCTTTCAGGATGGCCCAGTGAGTGTGGCCATCTCCGATGTGGTCGGCTCTGGGGTGATGTACTACACCTCTGCCGGAAACAGCAATGCGGACCTAAATGGATTGCAGGTTGCCTCATACGAGGCAGCATCGTACCGGCCTACGACCTGCCCTTTAGGACTGACCTATCCCGGTAAAGACTGTCACAACTTTAACTTCAATCCAACGGGTACGGCTGTTAATGCGGATCAGGTCACGCTAGCCGCGAATGGAACACTCGACATTGACCTGCAGTGGAGCGAACCGTGGAACGGTGTGGTGACCGATTTCGACCTCTACCTGCTCGATATGTCTGGTAACGTCGTGGAGTCGGACTATACGACGAACAGTGGTCCAGGAGGTACACAGCAGCCGTTTGCCTATATTTACCATCAAAACCTGACGGGTTCCCCACAAAACTATCAAATCGTGATCACTCGTTATGATGGTACTGGAACCCCACGGATCAAGTTCTTCTTCTCACAAAACACATCCAAACTGACGTACGTTGAATTCAATATGTCCGCCGGCGAGGATACCGTCGGCCCAACCATATCAGGTCATTCGGCCAGTCGATACGTCAGCAGCGTCGGTGCGACACCTTATGACAACGCGAACTCTGTCGAGATATTCAGCTCTCGCGGGCCTGCCGCCCACTACTGGGGGCCAGTTATCGGGACACTCGCCGCATCGCCCATTGAGACCGAGACGTTGCTGCAACCTGACTTCACCGCAACAGACCTGGTCTGCACAACCTTCTTCTTTATCTATGACGGAACCTCGAAATGCTATCGCTTCCAGGGCACTTCGGCCGCAGCACCTCACGCGGCGGCAGTCGCCGCGCTGGTTCTGCAAGCTGCGCGTCGCTACCACCTGAATCTGAACCAGTATTCAATGAAGGCACTTCTTCAGTCTACGGCTGTGACGATCACTACCGCGGATAGTTATGCCGCCGGCGCGGGCCGGCTGGACGCGTTCGCCGCCATGACAGCGATACTACCTTACCATGCCAGCGTCCCGATAGTCAGCCGGTGATGCACATGCTTATACCGCCATCCAGATCGACCCTCCGATTGAGTTTTGCGAGGTTCGTCATTACCGGAAGGATTATCGATAGATGAATCATTTCCCTTGTAGCCTGTGTGTAAGCGGGGAGGCCCGCGCTGACGTCGATTTGACACAATTCAATGGGTGTGATATTAGTTGTGCGCCATGATGTTGACGCGCGTAGTGAAAAACAAGAAGCAGAGCGTGAAGCCGGACCATGACATGTCTGGTTAGCTCGGCGCATCATGTGCTAGATGGTCGACAGGCTCCCAGACATGTTCATGTCCGGGAGCTTTTCTATTATGCACACTGATCGAAGTCACTGGGCCTGCGTTGGCAAGCCATGAGGGAAGGAGGAGATATAGATGAAGACGTCGGAATGTCCGGAATGTGGAGGGTCGATCGGGTTCAAGTCCGACCCGGTCATGCACGAACTGGTGCGCTGTCCGGATTGTGGAGCCGAGCTTGAGGTCACCAAATTGGATCCGCTCACGCTGGAACTGGCCCCCATGGAGGAGGAGGATTGGGGCGAATAATGAAGAGTGCCATCATCTGTTCGCTCGTCCGTCCTGAAGAGAAGATGCTGATCGACGCGTTTGCCCGGCGTGGCGTCGCCTGCGACGTCGTGGACGACCGCGGCTTATGCTTTGACCTGCATACACTCGAGTCATGGAAACAGTACGATGTGATCGTGGAACGATGTATTTCGCAAAGCCGTGCTCGATACATTTTGCGCGCCTTGAACCTGGCGGGTGTAAAAACCGTCAACACCTACGATGTGGTGGAGAACTGCGGTGACAAATTCGTAACATCGCAGTTACTGGTCCAGAACAACGTGCCTACTCCGCGCACCAAGCTGGCTTTCACACCCGAGTCGGCCCTGCAGGCCATCGAAGACATGGGCTATCCGTGCGTGTTAAAGCCGGTCGTCGGCTCCTGGGGTCGGATGGTCACCCGCATCAATGACCGGCACGCCGCCGAGGGGATGGTCGAACTGCGCGATGTGTTGGGAAATTACGAACAGCATATTTACTACATTCAGGAATACATCAAGAAGCCCAGCCGCGACATTCGTGCCTTCGTAGTGGATGGCCACACGATCGCTGCCATCTATCGTACCTCCGAGCACTGGATCACCAATACGGCCCGTGGCGGCAAGGCCACTAACTGCCCAGTTACCCCCGAGCTGGATGCCCTGTGTGTAGCCGGCGCCCACGCTGTAGGCGGCGGGGTCGTAGCGGTGGATGTATTGGAAGACGAGCAGCGTGGTCTCTTGATCAACGAAATCAACCACACCATGGAATTCAAGAACAGCGTCGCACCCACTGGTGTGGATATCCCCGGTCTGATCGTTGATTACGCCTTGCATGTTGCGGCTGACCTTAATCCATGACTAAGCTCACCTGTACCATTGTTGGTGGAACTGGTTATGCGGGAGGTGAACTGCTTCGTATACTCAGTTTTCACCCCCACATCGAGGTGACACAGATCACCTCACGTACACGCATGGGCGAGTTTGCCCATACTGTTCACCCCAATCTGCGTCAGACTCCAGGTGGAAGCCTGCAATTCATCCGACCCGACGATGTACAGAAAAGTGATGTGCTATTCCTGTGCCTGCCGCACGGTGAAGCATCCACGCAAATCGATCGCTGGGCCGGTCTGGCTGACACGGTCGTTGACCTGAGCGCCGACTTTCGCTTGCGTAATGTGAACGCCTATGAACGCTGGTATGGACACCCTCACCCGGCATCGCATTGGGTGGAACGATTTGTTTATGGACTGCCTGAATTGACTCGCGAACAGCTTAGAGGCGCACAGTATGCAAGTGGAGTTGGCTGTAATGCCACAGCCACCAATCTGGCATTGATGCCGCTGGTGAAGGCGGGCTTGCTGGACATGACCCGGCCGATCATCAGCGATGTCAAAGTGGGATCCAGCGAGGCGGGCTCTGAAGCCACCGATGCCTCACACCACCCCGAACGTAGCGGGGCTGTGCGCTCGTATGCCCCAGCCGGGCATCGTCATGCAGCGGAAGTGGAGCAGATGATCGGTATGCTGAAGGGACCCTCGACGACTGATGCGCAGGCACCAGATGTGCATATGACGGCAACTTCCATCGAGATGGTGCGAGGCGTATTGGCTACTGTACATTGCTTCGTATCTCAATCCATCCAGGAGAAGACGCTGTGGAAAGCCTTCCGCGATTGCTATCGTACTGAGCCGTTTGTACGCATCGTCAAATCCAGCACTGGCATTTACAGGGCTCCTGAACCGAAGATCCTGTCCGGTAGCAATTATGCCGACGTGGGTTTTGCCTTGAGCGATGATGGGCGTAAAGTGACACTGCTGTGCGCCATAGACAACCTGGTGAAAGGAGCCGCCGGTACGGCTGTGCAATGCCTGAATGTGATGCGGGGGTTCGATGAGCGGGCTGGGTTGGAGTTTCCCGGTCTGCATCCATAGGGAGGAAAAGGCATCCACAGAAAATGGCAAGTACGATGATCGTCGTCAAGGTCGGCGGCTCGGCTGGCATTCAATACGACCTGGTTTGTGAGGACATCGCCACACAAGTTCAGGCTGGCAGACAGGTCATATTGGTGCATGGCGGCTCGCACGAGATGGATGTGATCAGTGAGAAGCTGGGCAAACCGCCTCGTGTGCTCACCTCGCCGCAGGGATACACCTCACGCTATACCGATAGCGAGACACTGGACATCTTCGCCATGGTGTACGCGGGGAAAATGAACACCCGCATTGTGGAACGACTGCAGATGCGTGGAGTAAATGCGATAGGCTTGAGTGGTATCGATGGCCGGCTGCTGGAAGGACCACGCAAGGCCACCGTACGCGCCGTCGAAAATGGCCACCAGATTATTGTGCGCGACGACTACACCGGTAAAGTCGAGAAGGTGAACACAGCGTTACTTCGGATGCTACTGGAAGCTGGATATACACCGGTTATCACTCCCCCAGCATGCAGCACTGAGGGTGAGGCCATCAATGTGGACGGTGACCGCGCGGCTGCCATGATCGCCTCAGCCATGGGTGCACGGCAGCTTGTCATTTTGTCGAACGTACCCGGGCTCCTCCGCCACTTCCCCGATGAGAGCACACTCATACCGCACATTCGCTATGCCGAATTGGAGCAGTCACTCACCTTCGCGGAAGGGCGTATGAAAAAGAAGGTTTTGGGCGCCAGCGAAGCCATCGCAGGCGGTGTGGCGCAGGTGGTATTCACCGACGCGCGCATCGCCCAGCCAATCCAGGCCGCACTGGATGGCAAGGGCACCGTGATTGAAAAATAGATCGTGGGAATACCTCAAGGGATTGGTCAGGTCCAGGTGAGGGTACACGAAGAGATTTGGAGGAACTACGCATGTCTATCCAGGAACTCGAACAGACACACACCCCGGGCATCTATGCCAAGCGCGACTTGGCTATTGTGCGCGGCAAGGATGCCACGGTCTGGGATGACCAGGGGCGCGCCTACATTGATTGCACAGCGAACCAGGGTGTGAACACTCTGGGCTACAGCAATGACGCAGTCGCAAAAGCAATAGCCGAACAGGCTCAAACACTGATCAACTGCTCGGAGATTTTCTACAACGACAAGCGCGCTTTGTTTATGGACGCACTTTATACCATCCTGCCGTCGCCGATGAAGCGCATCTTTCTATGCAGCTCAGGCACGGAGGCTAACGAAGCGGCCTTGAAATTCGCCCGCCTCAGTACTGGTCGCACCAACGTCGTGGCAGCCGTTCGCGCTTTCCACGGTCGCACATTCGGATCGTTATCTGCCACCTACGAACCCCATTACCGGGACCCCTTTAAGCCTCTGGTACCAGGCTTCTCGCATGTGCCCTATAACAACCTGGCGGCCATGCGCGAAGCCTTGAACGAACAGACGGCAGCCATCATTGTTGAGCCGGTACAGGGCGAGGGTGGCGTGCACCCAGCCACAGTTGAGTACATGCAGGGCTTGCGTGCTATAGCCGACGAGACCGGTGCGTTACTCATCTTGGATGAGGTTCAAACGGGCTTCGGACGCACGGGTAAGTGGTTTGCCCTTGAGCATTTTGGCATCGTGCCGGATTTATTGACGTTGGGTAAAGCAATCGGTGGCGGTGTGCCCATGGCAGCTGTCGCCATCCACGATACGGTAAAGAACCTGGCACCCGGTGTGCATGGCACAACCTTCGGCGGCAATCCCCTGGCCAGCGCAGCCGCACTGGCATCGCTTAGCGAAATGAAGCGGCTGGATGTGCCTCGCCTTGCTGCCGAGAAAGGCCATTACTTCAAAGAGCGCCTGGAAGAGATCAACTCACCTTTGATTCGCGAGGTGCGCGGCATGGGTCTCATGCTCGGTGCCGATCTGAAGGTCAAGACAGCCCCCATCCTGAAGGCTTTACAGGCAGAAGGGGTGCTCGCTCTGCCAGCCGGCGTCAGCGTGCTCCGCTTCCTCCCCCCAGCCGTCATCACCCAGGAACAGATCGACACTGTGATTGAGAAGGTGAGCCGGGTGTTGGCCAATCAGAAATGATCGAACTCCTCGAGGCGTGCGTGCGCATTCCCTCGCTCAGCGGTGAGGAGCAGCGGGTGGCCACCTTTTTATGCGAACAGATGGCTGCTCGGGGTTTGGGCGCGCACATTGACAGGGAGGGCAACGCGGTAGGTGTCGTTGGGAGCGGACCACATCAACTGGTTTTGCTGGGGCATATGGACACAGTAGGCGGCGATGTGCCTGTGCATTACGAAGGCGACTCACTTTATGGCCGTGGCAGTGTGGATGCCAAAGGTCCGCTGTGTGCCTTTGTGCTCGCCGCTGCCCAGGTGGCACCCACGCTCGACCGCGACTGGCAATTAATCGTGGTGGGCGCCACCGAAGAGGAGTCGGCAACGTCAAGAGGCGCACGCTATGCGGCCACGCAGTTGCATCCCTCTGCCTGTGTGATCGGGGAGCCCAGCGGTGCCGATGGCATCACACTGGGTTATAAGGGCAGATTGCTGGTAGACGCGCACTTTGAGCAACCGTCACGTCACTCGGCAGTGCCCGAGCCCAGTGCTGGCGAGCAAGCGATACAACTGTGGAACTGGCTGAATGAATATACACAACGATTTAACGTAGACCTACCCAGGGCATACGACCAGCTTTACGCCAGGCTGCGACAGATTAACTCCAGCGATGACGGGCTGCGGGAGTGGTGTGATCTGTTGATCGGCTTGCGTTTGCCATTAAAGTTAACGCCGGATGAATTACAGGCTCAGTTCGAACGCTGGGTGGCTGATAGACCAGCCACACTGTTACGTCCGGCTCTCGCATTTCACGGAAAGGAGGTCGCTTATCGCTCTTTACGTGACACATCCCTCGTGCTTGCGTTCCTGGAGTCAATCCGCTCCGAAGGCCAGCGTCCAGTGTATAAACTAAAGACGGGCACCTCCGACATGAATGTTGTTGGCCCAGTATGGGGATGCCCAATGGTAGCTTATGGCCCAGGTGACTCATCGCTCGACCATACTCCCCAGGAGCATATCGGTGTTGCGGAGTTCGAGCGTAGCGTTCGTGTCCTGACGAGGGTCATCCAAACGATGACAAAATCATGAGTGTTTCACTCTCCTACAAGTATTACCAGCCACGAAAACTAGAAATCATCGACACGACCTTACGTGAAGGATCGCAAACGTCGCTGCTACATGATCACTACAAGTATTTTTTTAGCACAGCGGACAAGATCGAGATTGTGCGCGCGCTGATTCTATTCGGCGTGAAGTTCATTGAGCTCTTCGCGCCGAACGTCAGCCCACAGGAAGCGGCCGATTTCGCTGCCATCAAGGAAGCGCGCGATGAGTTGGTGGTACAGAGCGGTTACGCCTTCCTGCTTGCCCATGTACGCTGCCACCCTGCCGATGTGGAGGCAGCCGTCAATGCTGGCGCCGATGGGCTAAACATGTACATGGGCACCTCGGAGGTGTCGCGCAGCTACAACCACGGGCAGGGGCTGGACGAGATCAGTCGCCGGTCGCTAAAACTGATCGAGGAGGTTCGGCGTAACTATCCCGACCTGATCCTGCGTTTTAGCGGCGAAGATGCCTTCCGTACCGATGAAGATGATTTGTTCAGCGTCTACGACGGCATCGCCGGCAGCGTGGCACGGTTTGGCACGCCTGATACGGTGGGTGTCGCTACGCCCGGCGCTGTAGTACGACGCATCCGGCTGCTGCGTGAGCGCTACCCGAACGTGGATCTGGAAGGGCACTTCCATGACGATCGTGGATACGCGCTTATCAATTCTATGGAGTCTTTGCGAGCCGGTGTGCGCTATGTCCAGACTACCTTGTTGGGCATCGGTGAGCGGTCTGGTATCACATCCATGACGGCCTTGCTGTTTAATCTCTTCGTGGACAAACAGTATGAATACCTGGATGGCTACCACCTGCGCGGATCGTATCCCATTAATGTGCTGATGGCCGATAAGCTCCGCAAGCTGGTGCCTTCAAAAGAACCGGTGAGCCTGACCAACCGCACCCACGCGGCCGGAGTGCACCAAAAAGCGATGATCAATAGTGCCAGCACCTATGAGGCGAACCCACTGGATCAGTTTGGCGTCACCGAGTCTGAAATCCTGCTTGGACCACTGAGTGGCTGGAATGTGATCCATTATTTCCTGAAGGAAATCCTCGGCTTTGACATCGACGAAAACACAGCCCGGGCGATCACCAGTTCATTCAAGAAGCAGGTCTATAACATCCCATTCGGAGAGTCGCCGACTGCGTTGCTCATCAATATCGCTGAACATGAATTCGGGTTGAGGCTGATTAATGTACCAGAGCAATTCCGCGGCATGATCGAGCAGAATCTGACTGAAGCCTCGAAGACAGCCGAGGTGGGCGAGGTGACGCACGCCAGCGGTGTCATCCTGCGCTCTAAACGATAAGAGCACTCATAGCGGATCGAGCAGTGCCGATCATTGATATCCAGGGAATGCACACAACCAGCCTGTCACGGCTGTATATGGACCTGAGGGGATTCGAACCCCTGACCTCCTCAGTGCGATTGAGGCGCGCTCCCAACTGCGCTACAGGCCCACAGGTGGACAAGGAAACGCGTACATTATAGTGGAAAGCGTTGCTTCGTCAATTCATGATAGGGTGAGCTCACTAATACTACTTTGCCACAGGGCTAAACTGACAGCATGGACAAGCCGAAGCGAACTGCCGGGTCACGGAGGATTACCATGACACCGAGCGCGCCTTCGACGAGCTGTATCACAAAGACGCAAAGACGTTGGACGTTGCTGGACTGGGATCAGTAACAGGGTCGGCTGGAGCAGGGCTTGCAACGCAACACGCTCCTCATCCTGTTGGCGAACAGCTTCCTGGTATGAACCGAGTGGCATGAGCGCCTAGCCAACCTGCGCCCAGGGCACTTATGTGGCACCCTTTCCCCCTGACGGGATCGACACCCGATTCAATTTCTCGTCGGGGAGTCTTTTCGGTTTTATTCTGAAAGCTGTGCAACGATATGATCCGTCGGCGTGTAAAGGAAGCCTACACGATACGATAAATGTTGGTCTGGCTTTCCTCCCTGAGCTCCCACAACCTGCTTTCCTGTTGACGCACCGGTGGATATTGCGCTTGAACATTACGATCTATCAACTGATCGAGGGACCATTCGAAGCAGGCGTAGGTCTTGTGATCCCCCTGGTTCAACTATTCGCGCACCAGTACAGACACGCCGGCGCGGGCCTCCTTCCCCAGCGAACCCTCACTTGCTGAACGGCACAGGAAGTTTTGTGACGCTCGCCGGGTCCACACAGGGCGACCGGTGGCACGGGGATGTCGTATTGATCACGTGTCTTCGGTGCCTTGGTGTGGGATGAGGGCGTGGACGCGCGGCCAGAGCTTCTTCCAGCCCACGACCGCAACGCCAGTGGCCACGATCGCGATCAGGAGACTCCCAGCAATATCCAGCGGGCTGTGTAACAAGGCGGCTATTCGGGCCAAACCCACGGCCAGGCTGATGCCAAACAAGACCAGACCCAGTTTTCGGTTTAGCACAAATACCACCGCTGCAATGGCTGCGGTGAGCAGGGTGTGATCCGAGGGGAACCCGTTGTCTGCCGTGTGGGCAATCAGTGGCACGCTATGGGCAACCACAAAGGGCCGCGGGTCGTAGATGGCCAGGCCCAGCAGCAAAGCGATTGCCAGCGCCAAGGGGAAAGCCAGCGCCGAGAGAACGAACAAATCCACCCGTTGCCCAGGGCGGACGATGAAGTAAACGATCCACAGCAGGATAGACAGCGCAAACGCATACTGGGCTACCCAAATAACCACCGTCGTCAGAGCCATAGTGAGGTAAGTGTACATGCCAGGCAACGGCTCTGGCCTGTTGATATGGTCTAAAGGTGGTTTCACGAAGGGATACTTCTCGCTAGTCCTCAAATATCCCCAGAATGACGATTTCGCGCTGCGCATATACGGTGTTTCGGAACGCTGGGACAGCGATATAAGCCGAGTCATCAACACCCGCTATCGGCTCTCGCAAGGAGGCTTTCCTTCCTACAAGCTGGAGTCACAAGAGCACCCAGCACTGGGTGTGTATATCCGGACATTTACCTTCATCGCGGGAGGTACGACACGATTTCGCAGTTACGAAGTGGCTAAGGCGTATGACGGTCTCGTCAGATTTCTTACTGTTATGGGAGAAGTTAACTCCTGGGGGGCAAACCAGGAGGTAATGAGCATAATTATCAGTAGTATTCGGTACTAACCCGGGCTTGCTTGACCACCCATCGGCAGGTTAATCCATTCGGCAGCCGTTCAGCGTAGCATGGCGGGTAGATATATCCTGAAGCCGTGGATCTCGACGGCCTCGTCGAATACCGTCCGACGGGTTGGACCAAGCGAGATCTCGCCGGTGACTTCGACGTACCCGATGTCCATTAAAGGCGGCACTATGATGGGCAGCGCCTGGAACCCGCCTTCGGTGACATTCACCAGCTGGGTTCCTGACCAAAGGGGCATTCTGTCCACAGTCGTGACCGTCATTGTGAACAGACCCTGCGCTGGGGTGGCGGCAGACAGGTTCGTCAAGGTAACTGGTACTGAGATGCTTTGATCGACCTGCAACGTGGAGAACATGCCCAACGAAGTTTAAAGTGGCCAAGCTGCTCCAGTTGTGTTCACAGGCGCGGTGTACACATCCCCCGATGCCGTCGCGGGATCCCAGAACGCCAATCCAGGTCCGGGCAGTGACAGCGACGTTCCGAACGCCCCGCTCCACCCCAGACGGACCTGGTATTCAATACCCGCCGACGGCGAGAGCACAGCACACTATATCAGGTATGTCCCAACCCTATCAGGAATCGTGCAGAGCGGCCTGGTAGCTGGACGTGGCAATGTCGTTGAGGCCACGTCCCACCTAGTTAGCCCCATCACGTCCACCGGTGTGAGACAGCAGATATCAGAATTCGACCACCCACATGGAACGCCTCCTCCGCCGTTACCCAATTCACCATAACTGAAGTCTCCAGTACTTGATCCCGCCGCCCGCCGTCAGGACGCGGGTGTGCCACTGACCCGCGACGATAACGTTCACACCGCTACCCAGCCTTACCACGTCCACCAGCATATCGCGTTGCGTGGTTGCGCCATCCCTCAGGTCTTCATCGTAGCTATCGCTCCAGCATGTGATCCCGAAGCCGGTGATCATGGCGCGGGTGTGCCAGTAGCCCGTGGCGAAGGCAACCATCCCACTCAGAGATGCTGTACATGTTGCGTCCGCGCGCATGTCCACCGGTGTGAGGCGCTCTGTCGTCGTGCCACTGCCCAGTTACCCCCATCAGTTGCCTCCCCAGCACTTGACTCCACCGCCTGTGGTCAGAACGCAGGTATGATGCCCACAGTGATGGCAAAAGCACTTTGTGAGGTGAGTGTGACTGGCGAAGGCCTTCGAGGTGTGATCGACCGTTGACCAATTGCTGGCGCGGAAGATGAGTGGCTTTCTGGCCGGGATTGCTGTGGTGCATATGGTGCCTATCCTGATGCGATGAGTGCCAGGCCGATAACGAGTGCGAACAGAGTGAACGATTACTCCTTCACATACCATCTCTTGTTTGTGCCATGGGTAATAGGATGACCGGCCCGCCCTGGATTGGCTGACCGGCCACCCTGTTGATCTCACCATGCCGGCGTGATCTGCACGTCATCGATATAGCGGATGCCCGTGACGTTGGCAACCCCGTTCCACGTGCCTATCCGAGGCACCAAGTTGGTCGCCGTGAGCAGTGCGGCGGCATCGTTTGGTATGTGGCTGCCTATCAGGGCGTTGTTCAAGTAAAAACGGATTTCAGCCGTGGTGGGGTTGATCTCAATGCGCACGGTATACCAAGTATCGGTTGAGATCGGTGCAGAACTGGCTGCGTACTCTTGCGTAAACACGTTGCCGCTGAAAGCGGTGATGTCACAGTCAAAGCTACTCGACCAGGCCTGTAAACTACATTGCGTCCACCAGCCATGTCCGTTCACGCTGTCCGACATGATCTGCATTTTGACATTATTGACGTTGCCGCTGCTGATCTTCAACCTCGCCTCAAACTCTTGTACCTGCTGCAGGCTGCGGCCCGGGGGTTGGTAAAGCACCATGTCAAGCTCGTTGCTGGCGGGCGTATCCAGGGTGTTGGTGATGACCAATACACCGTTCTGCTGGGCCGCGGAGAAATACTGAGGCGGCCCCCAGAATTGCCACTTCAAGGGGTTGTAGAAGCCGTCGAAAGCCGGGTCGTTGAAGTCATCGTACAGCGCAATGAGGGCACCGGTGTTATTCTGCATGGCTGGCAGGTAGGCGCGATAGCCCACCTGGACGGCGTTCGTGCGGGTGAGGGTGTTCGTATCCACGCCGTCATCCACCGTGAGCGTCACCGTGTACGCACCAGGATGTGCGTAGGTGTGCGTGATGGCGAGCGCCTGCTGGATCAACGGCGGGGTACCGTCGCCGAAGGTCCAGGTGCTGGTCAGGTAGTCGCCTGCGGAGGTGTTAGTGAAGGTGACAATGGAGCCTGGTTTTATATCTGTCGCGCTACTCGTGTAGCTGGCAGTCACGGTGCGCTTCCAGATCTGTGCTCCGAACGAGTTTAGCGTCCCGATGTACACACGATTGTCAAACGTGGTCACCCCGTTGTTGAAATAGGAGCAGCAGTTATCCCAGGCTCCGAAGCCCATGTCAGAGATGCGCTCCCAGTCCGTGCCATTTGAGCTGCGTAGAACGGTCTCGCCGCGGTCATTCTCCGCAGTGGCCCAGTACAGCCATTTCCCATCCGTCACGAGCGCCATGTCCATGTAGTAGGAAAGCAGTCCGGGGCCGAGGTCAGCCGCCTTGACCCAGTCACTGCCGTCGCACAGTTGACAGCGGTAGAGCGACATCTGGGCCGAACCGTTGGGGACGGCCGCGTACAGGCTGCCGCTGAAGACCGCCAGGGCCGCGACGGCGTAGTTGGACGGCAGACCGAACCCGTCGGCGCTGACCTTCGTCCAGGTAGTGCCGTCGGTGCGCCAGACCGCGCCGCCCGTGTAGGTGTAGGGCTGCGACGTCCAGTGGTAGCCGTACGTGCCAGCGTACAGGTGGCCGTCGTAGGGGATCATAGACGCAATGAACGGCGTGTCCGGCGTGCCGAACCCGTTGGAGACCGTACGCGTCCAGGTGACGCCGTCCGCGCTGCGCCAGATCTCCGCGCCGTGCGTGCTGGTGTAGCTCCAGGTGCTGGCGTACAACGTGCCGCTGAACACCGCGAATTGGAACACCTCGCCGTTGCTGGGGTCGCCGAAGCCCTGGCTGACCACGCGGGTCCAGTTCAGCCCGTCCCCGCTGCGCCACACCTCGCCGCCGTTCACCGAGCCAGACCACATGCCCGCATAAAGCTGGCCACTGAAGACCGCCAGGTGATCAATACCGACGTTGCGGGTGATGCCGAACCCGTTGGTCATCACAGGGCTCCACGATGTGCCGTCCGCGCTGCGCCATAGTTGTGCCCCGTTACCGCTCCAATTGTACGTTCCGGCGTACAGAGTATTACTGAATGGTGTTAACGCATGTACATTGTTGCCTGGTCCGCCGAACCCGCTGACGTTCACCTGCTGCCAGCCCGGCACGCCGCTGGCGTACTTTTGCACGCGGTGGTTGGTGGAATCCGCCACGTACACGTTGCCTGCGTCGTCCACCGCCATGCCTTCGGGACCGCGCCATTGCCCGTTGAAGGCACCCCAACTACCGCCGATGTAACCTAAGAAGGCACCGCCCGCGTCGAACACCAGCACTCGGTTGTTCCACTCGTCGGACACGTATACCCGCCCGGCCCCGTCCACAACCACGGCGAATGGGTGCGAGAAGTGACCGAAGTCGCTCCCTTGCACGCCAGCCACCCCGGCGAAGGTGCTGCACGTGCCGCCGCTCCCGACCAGCGTGCATTTCTGCACGCGGTAGTTCTCGCTGTCAGCTACATAGACGGCACCGCTGGCGTCCACGGCCACGCCCCAGGGGTTGTTAAAGTGCGCGCTGTCGGAGCCGCTCACGCCGGTCACGCCCAGGGTGGCCTTGTAGACGTACTTGCTCGTGTACACCTGCACCCGCTGGTTGCAGAGGTCGGCCACGGCCACGTCCCCGTTGGCCGGGTTCACCGCGAGACCGACCGGGCAGTTGAACTGGTATGGCCCCTGCCCGTACTGGCCGAAGGTGCTGTTGAACGTGCCGTCGGCGTTGAACAGCGCCAAGCGGTTATTGCCGGTGTCGGCGATGACGACGCGCCCGGCGCCGTCGAGGGCCACGCCACCGCCCCAGGTGTTCAGGTGGTTCGCGTCGCCGCCCCACACGCCGGCCGTGCCGTAGGCCCACTGCTGGGAGCCGTCAGGGTTGAGCTTGACCAGGCGATCCCCTCCGGCTTCCCCCACGTACAGGCTGCCGTCAGGCGCGACGGCCAGGCCCCGCGGCTGGTTCAACCGCAGGTGTCCGCCACATAGGGGACATAAGGGACACCCTTGAACACGCCCAACGGGTTGCCCGCGCTGTCATACTTACGCACCACGTCGGCATTATGCGCCGCCACATAGACGTTACCGGTGGCGTCGGTGGCGACGTCCGTGGGCCAGTTGTCGATGTTAATGATCAACGTGCTGCAAATATCACCCGCCGTGCACTTGCGAACGCTATTGTTGTCGCTGTCGGCAATGTACACATTGTTCGCCGTGTCCACGCTGACCCCCCGCGGGTCGCTGAGGTCGCTGTCCAGCGTGGTACACACCCAACCACTGCTAAACGTGCAGCGCTGCACGCGGTTGTTGCCGCTGTCAGCCACAACCAGGCGGTTGCTGCCATCGATGGCGATGTGCATGGGCGCGTGGAAGTGGCTGTTATCCCCGGCCGCGACGCCGGTGACACCCACCGTGGTGCTGTAGACGGGTGCGCCATTGTAGAACGTGTACACTTGCACGCGCTCGTTATTACTGTCCGACACGAACAGATGCCCGGCCTGGTCGAAGGCGACCCCCGTCACGTAATTGAAATGGGTCATGTCGTTGCCGGACTGCCAGGAGTTGCTGGCCGGGACAGACTGCGAGAAGGCGCCGGTCGGGTTGTACTCGACCACCCGGCTGCCGTCGGCCACCCACAGGTTTCCGGTGGTGTCAAGTGCAACATCCTGCGGCGAGCAGAAGACGTAGTTGTCGGTGTAACACAAGCCGGCCGTGCCCAGGGCGAGGGTGTTGTTGCCTGCCGCATCGTAGCGCAGCACACGGTTACCACGATCTTCGGTGACGTACACGTTGTTGCTGCCGTCGATGAAGAGGCCGTCAGGGTAGTTCAGGTACTGTGTGTCGGCAGGATAGGCCTGATCCGTCACGCCGAAGGTCTGCACGTAGCGGAAGCTCAGCCCTGGCTGACCGACCGATACTGCTGCAGCATCCGGGCTTACAGGTCGAGCATTCCCCGGCGCGAGCGGCCGAACGTTCATAGCCGGTCCGGCATTGGGCGCAGCCGGGGTGTTGGAGGGATGGAGATCGAAATGCGCTGGATCAGGGGGCGCGGCCAGGGCAGAGGGTTCTTGTGCGGTCGTTCCCCAGGCTGATAGCATCGCGAAGCTGAATGTGACGATGAACGTGCAGAGTGAACGGATTCTCATGATGCTCCTTGTATCGCGGTGGACCGATCTGCGAGGAATCGGCGGTAACGGTTCTTAGCGCCATAAGGTGGGTATATATGCCTTTGGGTCCGGATATAGGAAGGTATTGCCTTCACCGTTGGATGCAAGCGATAAGGCGTAATACACATTGTCGCTGGCGAAGATCATTGGTGGGGTAAGCACGTTGCCTACGCCGTCGAGCAACGCGTAGTACAGGTTGGGCTGGTAACCACAACAAGCATCACCCCAAGTCAGTATCGCCCGGTTGCCAAAGTAAGTCACGGAGACTGAGTCATCGCCGACTGGTGACCCACTGGATAAGTTGGTGGCGGATTTAACGACACCCAGGCTGGCGTTTAGCACGGCGTATTGCACGTTGTATCGCGAACTGCTGCTATTCCAGTAAAGCCACGCCAACACGATATTGCCGTTCGGCACCTGAACCGCATCCGGCACATAGCCGTATGAGGAGGCAAGTGGCAATGGGCCCACCAGGGCGTTCCCGTCGCTGTCCAACTGGCCCAGACTGATTTGACCGCAGTTGGCGTAGCTCAAAAAGACCGTGCCATCCGCCAATGGAGCCGCATTGGGCCCGTAGTCACACGTGCTACCAGTAGTACTAAACTGCGTCGGGGGTTTGATCGTGCCGCCCTCGCTATCGAGCACGGCATACCAGATCGTGTCCTGCCAACTGCTCCCGTTATATATGTCCGGCTGCCAAACGAGAACGAAGCGGCTGTTGGCAGCCACAGCGACACTCAGGCTATAGAAACTGGGCACGTTCGGCGTGTTCCAGGAGCCCCACTGCGTGTTATTCGTCAGGTTGGTCGCGGTCATGACCACGCTCCCCGAGCGATTGATAATCATGTAGTAGATGTTGTAGTTGTTGGTCGAGTTGCTCGAGTCCCATAGATCCCGGTACCAGACGATGGCGATATTGCCATTCGGAGCGATAGCGATGGCAGGGTTTGCGTCGAAAGCTTGCACCGTGGCGACGCTCAGGTCTGTCAACTTCGTCGCGGCCTGCACGCTGTTGCCGAACCGATCCAGCACCGCGTAGTACAACTCGTTGACCCACTGGTTATTGCCGTTCAAACGCCCCTGGTTCCAAACTTGCACAATGTTGCCCCCTGGCGCCGTGGCCACTGCCGCGCCGTAGCCATAACCGGCTGTGGTTTGTATAACGGTTTGCTGGCCGACACGGTATAACCCTATGTAGGACTGTCCGGTCTTGACATAGCTCTGGGCAAAAAAAGCGGGCACTGACAGCCGGACTGCCGCAGTTTTAACCTTGCTCGTGTCCAAACTGGAGCGCACCACGAGTTGGCTGCTGCTGGACTGGCCCAACACGGCCGTCAGCGGGACCGCGGTCTTGACGACAACCGTTCGCGACGAGCCTTGCGTAATCGGCCCGGTATCCGGGAGGCCGTCCCCGTTGGTATCTGCCAAGGGTGTCAGGCCATCCTCCTGATACAGCGTGACCGGCCAATTGGCCAGAGTGGATACGTCGTACGTATCGGTCCCGAGCTCGCCGTTGTTCTGGACCACTACGCTGGACCACACGACATTTCCCGGCGCCGTAAAGGTCCCAGCTATCTTGGGTGAGAGGGACACCCGCGCAGACGGCGCCGGCCGGTAGAACCGCACCGTCTTCCCCGTGGCCGACAACATACCTTTACAGACGTTGGCCTGGATGTAAGCCAGGCCATCCAGCCCCTGGGCATCTTCGATTCCGGAAGCGGTGCCGCAGTACCAGCCGTTTGGCTGAGTCATACTCAGGTAGTTGAAGTCGATGATGCCGTCCTCGTACAACACCACTTGAAAGGTAAATTGACCGCCGATACTGTCAGCCGCTTGGTTCCACTGCACGACGAAGTACCGACTGGGCGCGGCGCCGCCTCGCAGGTAGTACACGTGCCCGGTGTAACTCCCCGCATTGACCAGTAGTGGCGCCAGATACGGGGCGATGAAGTTGTTGGGGGACGTGGGGATTGGAATGTACGCTGTTCTCGTTTGTCCTGCCAGGCTACTGGCGTCGAATCCCACAGCGCCCGCTGAACTGATGTAGAGCTGGGTGTAGGTGTTTTCGTAGAACTTGAATGAGAACCCCAGGTCGATTGTGCCCGTCACCGAAGCGCCCCAACTGCCCTGGCTGAGACCCGTGTCGGTGCCGCCCTGCGCCTCTTCCCAATAGAAGGGGATGCCATCGTCCCAGGTATACCCATAGTCATCCGGCCCTCCAGTGCTCTGAGGCGCCAATATTCCGACCGCGTGATGATCCGCTTGTGTTTCGGCAGGCATGAACCACTGACCATCCGCGGCGCGTACGGCCCCTGGCGCAGGCGGTCGTTCTCCGATCCCGGGGGGTTGAGACGAAGAGGGTGCGAGTGATTGTGATTGTGCACCCGCGTTAAGCAGAGGAGAAAAAGCGAGACAACACGCCAGTACGAGCAGACGACGGTGTTTAGCGTTCATTTTGTTTCTCCATGATGACTTGACGATTTGACGAACGATCTTCAACGTTACTGGAGCTGGTGCTAGCATCATTGGATTTCCCAAACCGCCATTTCCACCCGGTCACTCCAGACCGACAGTGGGCGTAACCGGCAGGTACATGCCGTAAGCTCATGACTACGTGACTTTCGCCGCGCACCGACTTTCACCCAAGACAGCGCTGACGCAGAATATGGTGAGGGTGGAAGGCAGCGAGCGCTTATCCCGACGGTGCCGCCAACAGCTTCGAGCGGCCAAGCT
>JAJYKL010000080.1 GCA_021788625.1 Chloroflexota bacterium | reverse complement strand
CGCTACGCGCCGGCGCAGCTCCCGCAGGGTAGGCTGGCGCACATCCACACCACCCAAATCGACACCTCCACGCGTGACATCGTACAGACGGAAAACCAGACGCGCGATAGTCGTCTTGCCACTACCTGTGCGTCCCAACAGACCCAGCACTTTGCCCGGCTCAAGCTCAAAGGACACGTTACGCAACACGAGTTCTTCGGGGTTGTACCCAAAGGACACATCGCGGAACGATAATGCCAGCGCTCCAGGCTGTAACTCGGCGCCCGGTCCGTCGACCGTTTTGCCGGTAATCGCGTTCAGGTCTGCCAGCCGCTCGGTGACGGCGCCGATGTTTTGCAAGTTTTCCGTCTGTTGCGTGAGGTCGCGTATGGGGCGCGCCAACAGGTTAATGTAATAGATCAATACATAGGCAGTACCCAGAGTAATCAAGTTAGCGCGATACAGCATGAAACCGGCCACCATGGCGACGATGGTACCGGTGGTCAACAACAGACCTCCAGCCAGGCCAACCACTTCATTGAGGAGCCACGCCTTGCGTTGGAAGCCGAAGATTTTATATTGCAGTTGGTACAGCCCTTGCATTACAAAGTCCACTGCCCCGCTCGAACGAATATCTTCCGTGCCAGCAAGTCGCTCTTCCAGGAAGCCCGTCAGGTCGGCGGTAGCCTGTCGCCACGCCTTGCTGTAGGGAATGGCGATGCCGCGCACTCGGTTCAGGACTATGAGCGCAATGGTCGAAAATAGCGTAAAGACCACACCGACGCGCCAATCCTCAATGTATAGAGCCACCAGTACACCCAAGAGCAGGATCAAGTTACCCGCCACCCGGATTACGAGTTGCGAGAAGAAATTCGACAATTCGGCTACATCTCCATCGATACGCTCAATTAACTCGCCCGGGCTGCGGTTATTATGAAAAGCCATATCGAGGTTCAGACAATGCCATGCCAGATCAGCGCGCAAGGCATTCGTGGCGTTCCAGGCTACGTTCTCGCCCACATAGGCAGCACCGACACCGAATACCTGCTGGACCAGCGCGACGCTGATGAACGCAAGCGCAGCCACGATCAGGTTGCGCTCGTTTCCACCGGTTGTAGCGGTGTCGATGAAGCTGCGCATGATCTGGGGATTTACGATCTGCAGGCCGATGGACGACAGCAGCAGGACTGTAAGCAAGGCGAACCGCGCCTTCTGTGTTTTTATGTGCTCCGAAAGCAGATCCCAATATCGTTTGAGCGGAATATGCATGAATTGTTCCCTCATCGACGAATGGCGCAGACGGTCAGGTCGACAGCCTGCGCGAGTTGGGGTCCCTGTCCGACAGACGAATCTGTCCCTCCTCAACAGACCAGGCTGGCGGTCACCACTCGAGTAGGCATAAGGTTAGTTTGATAAAGGCGAACTGTTATGTGGGGAGCTTGCTTAGTTCACGTCCTGTAGACGCAACTTCCCATTAACTGGTATTTTTATAGCCGGCGCAAGGAAAGATTATAGAACAAACGTTTGCCAGATGCAATACCCCGAGTCGCGTCACTAAGAATGTTACCGAACGCGATTCGTCACGTCACGTAAGAATGTTATCCACCTGGGGACGGTCGCGTCACGTATGAATGTTACCCAACACTGGGAGGCATCTGCGTGAGCAAACCCAAACCGACTCAGGCTTGTCTCGATCAACTCCGCAAGCGCTACGCGCAAGCCCGCAAGAGACATCGCACCGTCATCCTGGATGAGTTCGTCGCCGCCAGCGGCTACAACCGCAAGCATGCCATCGCGCTGCTGCGCGGCCACCATGGCTGGCGGCGGGGCGGCACGAAGACCTGCACCCTGCTCCAGCGCCAGATCCCGGTGCGCACCTTCGCCGACTGGGACGACAAGCGCCCCGTCCTCGAGGAGATCGACCTGGTGCAGCATGATGGCGGCGTGCCGACGGGCTTTTTCGCCTGTACGCTGAACGTCACGGACGTGGCCACCGGCTGGACCGAACTGCGGGCCATCCAGAACAAGGCGCAAGACCGCGTCTTTACGGCGCTCCAAGACATCCGCCAGCGCTTACCCTTTGCTCTGCTGGGTCTCGACTCGGACAACGGCGCCGAGTTCATCAACGATGAGTTGTGGCGCCACACCCAGGCGGAGGCGATCACCTTCACGCGCGGCCAGGTCGGGCGCAAGAACGACAACCCCTTCGTCGAGCAGAAGAACTGGTCCGTCGTGCGACGCATGGTCGGCGATGAGCGCTATGACACGCCTCACCAAGTGCGCCGACTGAACCGCCTGTACGACCTGTGCAGCGCCTACACCAACCACTTCCTGCCCGTCAGCAAGCTGGTGGCCAAGCAGCGCGACGGCCCTCATGTCACACACATCTACGACGAGCCCAAGACCTCGTACCAGAGGGTCCTGAACTCACCCGACGTCCCCGCCCCGGTCAAGGCCACGCTCACGGCTACCCATACCGCCCTGGGCGTGATCACACTAAAGAAGCAGATCGATGCCGCGATCGACGCTCTTCGGCCCAGCAAGCCGCCACCGGCAAAGCTACGGTAACATTCTTAGCTGACGCTACCGCTTCCGTTGGGTAACATTCTTACGTGACGCCAGTCGCCTTTGCCCGTCTTTTCATGACAGGCCTGGCGAACCAATCTTTCCTGAAAGGATATACTCCCCATCATGGTGCAAACCGTAGAACTCATTAAGACCCTGACAAATGCCGTTGGTCTGAGTGGTTACGAAGCGTCAATCCAGTCCTTGCTCAAGGAGCAATTCCTTTCTCTGGCCGACGATGTAACCATCAGCAAAGTGGGTAGCGTCATCGCGCTTAAGCGCGGTTCGCCGCCACCCGGTGTCAAGCCGAAAAAACTCATGCTTGCAGCGCATGCCGACGAGATCGGCTTGATCGTCACGGGTGTTGACCGGGGATTTCTGCGCGTGGCGCGGGTGGGAGGGATCGATGCACGAATCCTGCTGGGCCAACGCGTGCTGGTGCATACAACCCAGCATGCCCCTCGGCCGGCTCAGCGCCAGCAGCCAGAGTCCGCTGCAGATCAGCACACCCAGGGCGCTGTCTTGGCAGGACTCGTCGCCTCACGCCCACCACACGTAATTCCAGCTCAACAGCGCGAGAAGGTGGTTCCCATCGACGAGCTGTTCGTGGACGTGGGCTTACCCGCATCCCAGGTGGCGCGACAGGTGCACGTGGGTGACCTCGTTTCGTTCGATGTACAAACCCTGCCCTTACGTAATGACCTGTTGACGGGTAAGGCCATGGACAACCGCGTCTCGGTCGTGGCTATGATGGTATGTCTGGATGAGTTGAAGCGGCTGCGGCATACCTGGGATGTGCTGGCTATTGCGACGGTGGGCGAGGAGACATCTTTTGCTGGCGCGCGCACCAGCGCCTACGCCGTGGAACCGGACGCCGCCATTGCAATCGATGTGACTTTTGCGGCTCAGCACGACTACAGTACGCATATTGAACTGGGCAAAGGACCAGTTATTGCAATCGGACCTAACTATCACCCCGGCATGACGAAGCGACTGATTGAACTGGCCAAACGCCTGGAGATGGATTACCAGATCGATCCTGACATCGGCGGCGGAACCGACGCCTGGCCGATCCAGGTCAGCCGAGAGGGTATTCCCGTGGCACTGCTGAGTGTACCGTTGCGCTACATGCACTCGCCTGTGGAAACAGTGAATGTAAAGGACGTCGAGCGTATCGGCCGGCTGATGGCACACTTCGTCACCGATCTTGGAGATGCGATTTAAGGTTCCATTCTGCAGTCCCTTAATACACACATGATTTTAGAAACACTTTCCAATGCCACAGGCGTATCCGGTGAGGAAGACGCGGTGCGCGAAATCATTTACGATGCCGTGAAGCCCTTTGTCGACGACCTCACCATTGACTCGATGGGCAATCTGATCGCCGCCAAAGCCAGATCCGCCAGTCACACACGCACGAGCGAGTCGCTGCTGTCTCAACTGGCTGCTACCCAAACTCAGAACGCCGACCCGAAAGTAATGCTGGCTGCGCATATGGACGAGGTTGGCTTGATGGTCACGGGTTATACGCCTGAAGGGGGATTGAAGTTTCGCTATGTGGGCGGCATCGACGACCGCATCATGCCAGGCTTGCGCGTGCAACTGGGCAAGGAGAAAGTCGCCGGTGTGGTCGGTGTGAAGGCCATCCACCTAACCAAAGCCCAGGAGCGCGAAAACACCATCCCACGCGAATCGCTGGTCATCGACATTGGTGCTGCAACGAAAGCCGATGCTGAGAAGATCGTCCCGCTGGGCACTTATGGCACATTTCTGACCGAGTACCGCCGGTTCGGAAGGCTGGTGAGTGGCAAAGCGTTTGACGATCGCGCCGGCTGTGCGGTACTGGTGGATCTATTACAGGCTCAAAGCTACCCGTTCGACGTATATGGTGCTTTTACGGTGCAGGAGGAGGTCGGTTCACGAGGCGCAGGTGTGGCGGCGCATCGCATCAACCCCGCGTGTGCCTTCGTATTTGAGGGCACCATCTGCGATGACCTGCCCAAGCCAAGAAACAAGGACCTGAGCATGGTCACACAGGTGGGTCATGGGCCGGCCATCAGCATCATGGACCGCAGCGCCATTGCCGATCGGCGGCTGGTGGACCATCTCGTGGCGGTCGCTGAGCGGGAACATATCCCGTACCAGTTTAAGCAACCTGGTCTGGGCGGCACGGATGCAGGAAGCATCCACCTGACGCGTGAAGGCGTGCCCAGCGTCCCCGTCTCGGTACCATGCCGCTTCATCCATGCCCCGATCGCTGCGCTGGACCTGCGTGATTACCGTAACACCGTGGTATTGATGGAGCGGGCTTTACGCGCGCTGTGAGCGGGCACTCCACCCTGCATCGGAGAGGGGATAGGGGTGAAATGGTCTGGACGCATACATGTCACCTCTTTAAACAATATGCCTGGTATAACCTTTGACCTGACTTTGCCACCCGGGATCGCATATCGTTCCGCATACCTGACTGACCTGGGGCGCCGGCCTCTGGTAACACGCGCCAAAACAGCGCGCTGGCTATCCCTGGAGACCCGCTCGCCAGGCCCCTATATGGTGCATACTGTACTGGGCTCCGCCCTGGGCGACCTGGAAGTAGTGGCTGACGCAGGCGGTGAGGGCTTTACGCCGGCTGCCAGTGCGCCCAACCTGTTGATCGAAGTGATCGACAGCCGCCTGATGCGCTGCGAGCGACGCCTGCACGTGGCTGGACTTTCAGAAGCTGATTTCCCCGAGCTGGTTTCTGCACAGGAGTCGTTTGACCACGGCGACTTCAGCAGCGCTTTTGTGCAAAGTATTCGCGCAGGCGATGATATCGAATATGCTGCCTCGCACAAGGTTCTGCTGGCTAATGGACGCAAAGCACTCTTTTCCGGATCCATCTGCTTCGGTGAACGACTGGGACAATGGTCCATCGGTGTTGGTCCAGACTGGCCTCCCAGTGCGACTCCGCCTCAATTCATCCGCCCCCGCGTGCAGCGCGAGCCTTTGCTCCTGGCCTGCGAGGCGATGACACTGCCAAACTTCTGGCGCTGGGTTGAGCCACAGCGTTGGAAGTACCGCTGGGATGTGCTGGACGATATGCTCGATTGGGCCGAGCAGCACAAGCTTGCGGTCAAGAGCTTCGCCATTTTCTGGCTGGGCATCGGTGGGGTGCCACCCTGGTTCCGCGACCTGAACTATCGTGAGCAATTGCTCGCCGTGGAGCAGTGGACGCGCGCACTCGTTGGCCGGTATAAGGGCCGCATCATGGCATGGGAGACGGTGAACGAGAATCACGACTGGGCTTTTGGCAATCCATTTGACTGGACGCACCGTAAGCGCGTGGAGGTGTCGCGGCTGGTGAATGAGCTGGTGGGTAGCCTGGACCCCGGAACGCCTCGCGTGATAAACAACTGCTGCATCTGGGGCGACTATGCCTCACGCGATGAGCGCCGTACCAGTTGGCTGCCAGGTGAACTCCCTCCAGCCAGTGACAGCCCCCTCACCTTTCTGGAGCACCTGATCGCACGTGAGGTGCCTTTCGAAGGAATTGGCCTGCAATACTACCTGCCTGGTCGTGATCTGATGGAATGTGCCGAACAATTGGACCGCTACCTGGCTTTACGGAAGGATATATACATCACAGAGATGGGCACGCCTGGTTTTCCAACCGCCAATCGGCCGATCGAAACGGCTCAGATCACCCCCGGCGGCGGGTGGCGCGGGCCGTGGTCGCTCGACTTACAGGCAGATTGGGTGCGCATGTGGTACACAATCGCCGCCTCACGCCCGCGCGTGTGTGCATTGAACTACTGGGACCTGGACGACGAGCGTGCATTTATCGAAGGCGCGGGGCTGGTCGATCGCGATGGCCGCCCGAAACCGGCACTGCTTGAAGTGAAAAAACTTCGCGAAGAATTTCCTCTTCAGTAAAAGAACCGACGCAGGTAGACCACTGCGGCACACGCGATTCATTAATCCCCGCCCGCTGTTGCATGCCTGAGTGCGTCAGATAAGCCCTGGCTCTGGTCCCTGACGGGCGCTGCACTTATCATAAGCACATGAGCGAATCCAAACGACAAACGAGCAGCGAGCGAGCTTCCAAATGGATCGGGCAGCTTATTCCTGAGGCCACATACGATAACCTCCCTCACGACTGGACAATTGGCATTGCAGGCACACTTGGCCTGGCACTACAGCATACCGAGGGTGGTATGGTGGTGCGCAGCATTCACGACCTGAAGCTGGACCGCGAATTAGGCGCACTTCAGGCTGCTCCGCTCTTCATCATGGAATTAGGCGACGGTGACGCCAGGGCGCGCATCACTTCAGAGGCAGGCTGGCAGTCATCACATGTCCACGTGAACTGGCTACGGCGCGGCGCGCGTACAGCCCATAACCATCACGACCCTGCCGAAAATAACGGAATATCTCGAGGACGCGGGTTCGTGCTGGAGTGGAGCCATCCTCTGGATGATGATCTTGGGCCTCTGACCGTGGAGCTGCACGCGACACTCCACGCTCGATCCTCCGCCATACACTGGACGCTACGGGTTAATAATGCCGGCTCGCGCTGGAGTTGCAGGCGTGTGGTCTTCCCACAGGTGGCACTGTCCAAGTTCGATCCCAATGCGGTTGTACTGGTACCCAGCGGACCCGGCGAATTGAAACACAATGCCTGGGACGAGCCCTATGCCTATAAGCAGCCCTATGGCCAGGCATGGTGCACCATGCAACTGATGGCTGCCTATGCCGAAAGTGCGCCACATACCAGAGCCACAGGCCTGTATCTGGGGGTGCACGACCCTCGCGGCAGTATCAAGGACCTCTCAGCACAGCAGGACCCCACAGGGCCAACGGTCACCCTCGCATACGATATTCCTGCGTCCGATATGGGGCACCCAGGCAATGGCTTTGCTTTTAACGGCGAGGCCGTGTGGCGGATCTTGCGTGGCGACTGGTTTGACGCCTCGCTAATATATCGCGATTGGGCCAGCCATCATGCGAATTGGTGGCCACAGCTTGGGCCAGACGGCCGCGAAGACACTCCACTCTGGATGCGCGAGCTGAGCGCATGGGTGCAGGCGGGCTTTGAACCTGGCACCAACCAGGGGCTTCCGCCTCGTGAAAGCCTGACCCCGGTCAAGCGTTTTCGAGAGTTGGTGAATGTGCCAGTCGCGCTGCACTGGTACGGCTGGCATATGATCCCATTCGATAATGATTACCCGCATTACTTCCCAGCCAGGTCCGGTTTCGAGGAGGCTGTGCACGAACTGCAGCGAAGTGGCGTGTTTATCATGCCTTACATTAACGGCCGGTTGTGGGACACGCGCGACCACGGCGCCGTCGACTTCGAATTTACCTCCCTTGCCCTGCCCTTTTCCACCAAAGACGAGCATGGTGTACCGTATATCGAGAGTTACGGCAGCAAGGAGATCGATGGCTCGCCCGTGCGCTTTGCCGTAATGTGCCCCACCACCTCACTCTGGCAGACCACAGTGCGCGATATCGTAATGCGGTTAATTAACGAGGTAGGTGTGGATGGCGTATACATTGACCAGGTAGCAGCCGCCAAACCCATGCTGTGCATGGATCCCTCGCACCGGCATCCACTGGGCGGCGGGTACTGGTGGAACGAGGGCTACTACGAAATGCTGGACCGCATTCGCACCGAACTACCTGCTGTGCGAATGCTCACCACCGAATGCAATGCCGAAGCGTTTATCTCCCGGTTTGATGGCTACCTGACCTGGCACTGGCAGCACGATGGGATGGTACCCGTTTTCCCAGCTGTGTATGGGGGCACAGTGCAAACCTTTGGTCGCTCGTATACCGGTGACGCTCTGGCACAACGTATGAAGGCAGGGCAGCAATTCGTATTTGGAGAGCAGATCGGTTGGTTTCATCCATCTATCGCAGACGACGCAGAGACAGCCACATACCTGCGGCAGATCATCCGCTTGCGCTATGAACTGCGGCGCTATTTCTATGCCGGCACGATGCTACGACCGCCTGTTCTGACTGGCCTACCTCAGGTGAAAGCCGACTGGAAGTGGCAGGGCGAGTGTTGGGTGACGACCGATGCCGTGATGACCGGTGCATGGGCGCTTCCGAACGAACGCCGCATGGCGCTACTGTTCACAAACGTAAGCGACGAGCCAGTCGTCACGAAAGTGAGCGTAAACGCACGAAATTACGGGATCGGAGCTAACCGTTTACAGCGCAGCGTTATCAGTGGCCCTGGAGAGCCCGTACAAAGCGAGATGGTCTCTAATCGATTCCAGCGCGAGGAGACCTTCGCTGCACGGCAAGCCGTGGCGTGGGAGATCAGTTGGTGATGGCCTCTCGTTATGTGAACAGGACAGCTTTAGGTGCAGCGATCTGCCGGTTGATAGAGCAATACCAGCCTCAAGGCACCCGGCTCTTCATCGATCCTGTTGTTAAGGCCCTGGTCGGTAGATCCGTTCAGTTTCTAATGCAACTGGGAGTCATGCGAGCCCTCACAATAAAGCAGATGGATGCCATCACAAAAGGCATCTACGGCACACAAGTGTGCCGCACGCGCTATATTGATAACGCCGTGCAGACCGCCCTGGCACAAGGAAACAACCAACTGGTGCTGCTGGGCGCCGGGTACGATACGCGTCCATATCGCTTGCCTGGCATAGAACGCGTGAAGGTGTACGAAGTCGATTTACCGGCCGTGCAGGACGATAAAAGAAGGAAGTTGCATAACTTACTGGGGCGATTGCCTGAAAACGTCTCGTTCATCCCCATTGACTTCGATATACAAACCCTGGAAGCGGTTTTAGCCAGCACAGCTTTTAACCACTCAGAACCGAGTGTGTTCATCTGGGAAGGTGTCACTCAGTATGTTACGGACGATGCCATCGGGCAAACCCTATCCTATCTGGGCAAATCGGCAGCGGGAAGCACAGTTCTGTTTACCTACATATTAAGAAGCGTTATCGAGCGGCGTTCGAATGTTCCAGGCGCAGATCGCATGATGGATTCCATTGCGAACTATGCCCCTTGGGTTTTTGGCCTGGACCCCGAAAAGGTCTCAGCATTCCTGCAGGGTTTTACGCTGACCCTGATCGCAGATGTTGGGAATGCATATTACCAGCAAAACTATCTCCAGCCAATCAAGCGTGACCTGGTGGTCTTCGAGGGTGAGCGGATCGCTCATGCGACGAAAGCTGGATGAGATTGGCAGTTCAAAGACACGCGCCAGGGATTGTCAACGGCCTATCCGTTTGTGCGCACTTCCGAACCAGCAGGTGGTACGAAGCCGGGGCCAAAGTTATACACAGACTGCCAGGGCACATACTTGCTGACCAGGTCTTCGTCTATCAGCACCTTGCCATCGCGTGTAACGGTGCGATGTGACACGATTTTCGCGCCATTCACTGCCCAGTCCACCTGGACCGCCTTGCCGGCCGGCACTTTATGGTCTGGGTCCGGCTCGTAAATGTCAGGACCATGCTGGACGATGTCGCTAATGACCGGCTTGGTAAAGGTCACCTGGCGTCCATCAGGTTTGCCGTAGAACTTGAATGTAAGCGTGACAGCAGCCCTGTTAAAGTAGGTCTCGATCAGCAGATAGGAGTCGCTATCGTTGACGAACTTCAGGTCCACATAAGGCGAGTAAACCGTTGCATCGAAACCCGGACCCATTCCACGCTCGTAGTAACCGACGCGATAACCGTGTGGATAACGCTCGACAATGGGGAAGCCAGCGCGCAGCGCAGCCTGATACGCTGTAGTGGAAACCTGGCACACACCACCCCCTACACCGGTGATCGTACGGTCGCCCACAATCACCAGGCCTTCTTCGTAGCCGTCATCTGTGGAGACATCACCCAGGTACTTATTAAAGGAGAACGTAGCGTGGGGTGCAATGACCAGCCCCTGAAAGCGTGAGGCGGCTACGTTGACGTTCGTCATCCGTGCGGCTGTCGACCCGGCAAAGTATGTCGTCGCCTGGGCGAGTAAGTGTGTGATGCCCAGTTGCTGCGCTGTGGCGTCGGACTTCACAGCCGGCTGGATGGTGTCCACCACCAGTGAGACAACGCGGCTTTCAGTATTGCTGAGCGAAGCCTGGATCGCGTCGAGTGTGGCATCTACGTTGAGCTTGCGACCGATCTGTGCAGGGGCGATATTCACCAGGGTACCATTGTTATCGTCAAACGTGAATCGTGCGTCCTGTACGTCCTTATCAACAGCCGGAGCCAGCTTCTCGATCATTGGGCGCAGCTTCTCCCTCTGTAAAGTAGCCGTTAACCTGATTTGCCCATCCACCACTTCCTGGTTTATGTTGACGAACTGTGCCAGATCACTGGCGCGGATGGTGAACGCCTCCTCACTGGCGATGGGGTTGTCATTGGCGTCCCAGCGGGGTACCATGATCACCAGATCCTGTGCCACGACGCGCCGGGCTGCATCGGCAGCGGGCGCGGCACTTGCAATCTGAGGAGGAATGTCGATCACCGGCAAAGTAAGCACGGCATTCTGTCCGCTGGTGGCAGCAGCTTCGACCAGGGCCAGTGACGTGTCCACGTCCAGTGAGGCACCTGATTGAGCCGGAACCTCCTGCACCACACCTTTGCTAAACGTGAAGCTGGCGTTGCGCGGGTCACGTTGCACATCGGCGGCCAGGTGGTTCACCATGGCGCGAGCACTGTTATCGTCCATCAGCACGACTGGTGCCACTTGAGTGCCGTACCACCAGGCGTTCAACTGCACACGCAGATTCGTAATCAGATCGGCGCCACGCCCTACATCCAGAGCACGCTGCGTGGTGGCGGCCGGATCCAGACCGGCACCAAAATCGACTGGACGAAGGACAACCTCGTGATCAGCCAACTTCAGTTTGATACTGGGGTTCCTAAAGAAAGTGGACTTGGCCTGAGCGACCTGGAATATTTCTTCAGGCGTCATGCCCGACAGGTCGACGTCTTGCAAGTGCACGCCGGGGAAGGCCTTGCCGCTATACTGCGTTTCAAACACCACCACCCCACCCAGAGCGCCGCCGACAACCAGCACTACAAAAATAGCGACCAGGAGCGCTGGCAGGAAGGTAGCTCTACGCGAAAACAATTCCATATGCAGCTTTAAGCGTACATCAGCCGATTCAAGACGTAAAGCCAAACACCACAACTACTACCCTGCTCACAACATACGATTTCGGCTTCACGCTTTACGTTAAGCGTATTTTTACGTGTTCGATCAGGCTTCCACTTCGCCACGAGCGGCAACGAGCAAGCGATGGGCATGTTGCGAGAGCATGTCCCAATCGCCTGCATCCATCAATCCGGCCGGCAGCAATTCAGCGCCCAGACCAACGAGTTGCACACCTGCCTTGAGATACTCACTGGCTTCACGCGCCGTCAGCATCCCGCTTACCCATAAAGGAATCTCGGGCAGTGGCCCACGTAATGCGCGGATGTAAGCCGGCCCGCCAATGCTACCAGCCGGATAGACTTTCACCACATGCGCGCCCATGCGCCAGGCATATACGATTTCCGTGGGCGTCAGCCCGGCGGGGATGACCACCACCCCCGCATCGCGACACGGGCGGATGATATCGGGTTCGCAAATCGGCGACACAACAAACTGCGCACCCTTCTCAATACACTGCCGGGCATCAGGCGCGTTCATCACCGTACCGGCGCCGATCATCACACCGTCCCGCTGCCGTGCGGACAGCTCTTTGATGATGTCCACTGCCCCCGGGACGGTCATCGTCACCTCAATCAACTTGAAGCCTGCGCTGATCAGGGCATCCGCAGCGTTCACGGCACGTTCGCCGGAGTTCACTCGAATAATGGCAACGTACTTCTGCGCGAGCATTTCGCGTAAGCGAGTTTCGATGGGCGACATATTGGGCAAGGTCATGATCGTTCAGAAAGAGCGGTGTAGTGCAGTTCTTGAGGGCCAATGTACTCCGACTGCGGCCGGATCAGCGCATTGTCCTTGTACTGCTCAATGACATGGGCGCTCCAGCCAGCCACACGAGATGCAGCGAACATGGGCGTAAACAAGTCGATCGGTATGCCGAGGTAATAGAGCATACTGGCGCTGTAGAAGTCTACATTGGGGTACAGCTCGCGGTGGCGCAAGATGGACAATGCCAGTTTTAGCGACATTTCATAATACTTCGGCTGGTTTACCTTTCGGCCCAATCTCTCAGCCCAGAAGTTGAGGTGCCGGGCGCGTGGGTCCATGTTCTTGTAGATACGGTGGCCGAAGCCCATGATTATGCGTTTGTGAGCGAACGCTTCGTCCACCCAACTGTCCACTCGATCGATGTTATCGATCTCCAATAACGTAAGCATCGTGGCTTCGTTGGCTCCTCCGTGTAATGGGCCCTTTAGCGCTGCCAGCGCTGCGGTGATGGAGGAATGAAGGTCTGCCTGTGTACTGGCGACCACACGGGCAGTGAACGTACTGGCATTCATGCCATGGTCGGCCAGGAGTACGAAGTAGGCGTTCAATGCGGCTACGAAGTCGGGGTCAGGTTCCTCTCCTGTAAGCATATAGAGCGTATTAGCCGCGTGCGACAGGCGTGGATTTGCGGCAATCGGCTCGAGACCACTGCGGATTCGATGGTAGGCCGCACACAACACCGGCAGTTGGGCAATCAACCGGATCGCCTTTCGCTGCGTCGATTCGGGGCTAATGTCCTCGATTTCGGGGTCATAGAATGAAAGTAGGGAGACACCAGTTCGCAACATCTCCATGGGGACCGTATCATGCGGGAGCCGGCGCAACAAGTCATAAGTCGGTGCTGGTAGCCAGCGGTTAGCGATGAGGCGGAAGCGAAAATCACCTAACTCCTTCTCATTCGGGAGGTGGCCATAGAGTAACAGGTAGGCAACTTCCTCATATTGAGCACGGTCTGCCAGTTCATGGATGTTGATGCCTCGATATAGTAACGTGCTCGTCGGGCCGTCTACAGAACTGATACCTGTCTGAACGGCGACGATGCCGGCCAGCCCCTTGACGAACGGTGGTTTTGGCGGAACTTGCGTTGCAGGCGCTACAGACGTGGTAGCAGCATCGGTTTTATCGTTTAACGCTCGTACAGCTGTGGTTGACATGTCACACCCTCCTCATAAAAACTATAAACCGACACAACATCGTGGTAATGCGGTTCTACATTAGTCTAGAAAAATATAGGCCGAATTATAAGCCGAATAGGTAAACGACCGCTGATAATCTACCAAGGTTACGATAAGACTCATGTCTGGACCATGTAGGCCCATCCCCCAACACTTATTTTCCACAGGTTGATCGCACGCGGGCGAATATAGTTTGCCGGGTTTGTATTCGTCCAGCCAGTCAGCCTTAGTACCACACCATCACAGACCATCTTGTTTTAACGGCAACTGCGGCCCTTGACCCACCACAATAGCTATCCCCAATAGTCATTGATCATAACATTGTATAGGGCGTACTGTCACGACAGTCGTTCTACTGCTCAATCCACACCGCTCTACAGGGCCGTACACCCCTGGATTGTGTACTGATTACCCCCGCATCACCGTTAACGTAGCCCCACTAGTTGCTAGTTATCCATAGACTTTGTTTACCCCATCTGTTGGGCTATGGTCGGGAGAGGTCAGGAGAAGCGCGCCAGCCGTCAGTTTTATGCTCGCTGCCTGGAGCTTGGCACCCGGCGCTTCGCTCGAACGGTCCGTCGCCGCACCACCGACTTGCGCCGGTGCGGTGTAAAAACGTTACGCGTGAGTGCAGCACTGAGTACCTCATCCATGGTATTCACCTGCACCAGCGTCATCTGGCGTTGGACCTTTCGCGGTACCTCGTCCAGGTCCTTTACATTTTTCCTGGGCATGATAAAGGTGTGAATTCCGGTACGGTGCGCCGCCAACAGCTTTTCTTTCAGCCCACCAATGGGCAACACGCGCCCCCGTAAGGTGATCTCGCCCGTCATCGCGACATCGCGCCGTACGGGTGTGTGGGTGAGAGCGGATATGAGAGCTGTCGCCATGGTAATGCCAGCCGACGGCCCATCTTTCGGAACGGCCCCTTCTGCGACGTGCACATGGATGTCACTTTTCTCGAACAGGCGCGGTTTCAACCCAATCCGTGAACCCAACGTGCGTGCATAGGAGAGCGCTGCCTGAGCAGACTCTTGCATCACATCGCCAAGCTGGCCCGTGAGCATCACCGAGCCCTTGCCTTCCACCAGGGTGACCTCAACCGGCATCAGGTCACCTCCCCCTTCGCTCCAGGCTACTCCGTTCGCCACGCCGACCTGGTCCGTTTCGTCCAACATGCCAAAATCGAACTGCGGAGGACCGAGAAATCTGGCTAACATGGCTGGCGTCAAACGGTGCGGCGGAGTCTGCTGCTCGGCGATCTGGCGTGCCACCTTACGACAAATGGTACCGATTTCGCGCTCCAGACTGCGCACGCCAGCCTCGTAAGTGTACTCGCGCACGATATGCTTGAGCACATCGTCGCTAAACGTCACAGAGCTGTTTACGATGCCATTTTGTTCGACTTGGCGGGGCAAAAGGAAGCGCCTGGCAATCTCCAGCTTTTCTTCTTCCACATAACCTGGGAACTCGATGATCTCCATACGATCGAAGAGCGCAGGGGGGATGGGATCCAGAATGTTGGCCGTGGTCACCCACATTACCTTGGAGAGGTCGTAGGGCAGGTCCAGGTAATGATCCTCGAAATCGAAGTTTTGCTCCGGATCCAGTACCTCCAGAAGTGCAGCGGCCGGATCGCCGCGGAAGCTACCGCCGTCACCCAATTTGTCAATTTCATCCAGTACGAAGAGGGGATTGATGGTTCCGGCACGTTTCATCGTCTGCACAATGCGTCCAGGGAGCGCACCAATATACGTGCGCCGGTGGCCGCGAATTTCGGCCTCGTCGTGGACGCCGCCGACGGAAAGCCGTACAAACTTGCGGCCCAGTGAATCGGCGATTGAGTGGGCGATGGAGGTTTTACCCGTGCCCGGCGGGCCGACGAAGCAGATAATGGGCGTCTTGATCTGGCTCAGGTTACCCGTCAGCTGGCGCACGGCAATGTGTTCCAGGACCCGCTCCTTCACCTTGCGTAAACCATAATGCCGCTCGTTCAACACCTGCTCTGCCTGCTTCACATCCAGACGCTCCGGCGTCTGCTCAGTCCATGGCAGATCCAGGATCCAGTCAATATAGGAGCGCGTCATGCTGATCTCGGGGGATAGGCCGTCCATGTGACTCAGACGGCTCAACTCCTGCTCCGCTTTGGTGCGCACGACATCAGGCAGTTGCTTGGTGCGCAGGCGCTCGCGCAGTGCAATCATGTCCTGGGTGCTGCCATCACCCTCGCCCAGCTCGCTCTGGATGGCGCGCATTTGCTCGCGTAAAAAGATTGTGCGCTGGCCTTTATCGACCTCGTTCTGCACCTGCGACTGAATGCGGTCTTCCAGTTCCAACACGTCCAGCTCACGTGCCAGAATCACCGACAGTTTTTGTAACCGCGCGACAGGTTCCACAGCCTCCAGGATTGTTTGCCGCTGTGCCACCTCCAAAGACAGGCTCTGCGCGATCAGGTCGGCCAGCCAGCCGGGATCATCCACGTTCATGGCATAGACGAACGCTTCTTCGGGCAGGCTGTGATCCAGCTTAATCACTCGTTCGAAGAGTGAGAGAGCAGCGCGCATCAGCGCCTCGGTGGAAGGAGTATGCACTTGAGGTTCAGGCACCACCTGAACGCGGGCGACCAGAAAGGGAGTGGCACGCAGCCACTCCACGATGCGTGCGCGGGCCTGACCCCGGACGAGTAAACTGGTGGTTCCATCGGGCATGCGCAGCGTACGACCCAGCCTGGTGACGGTGCCCATCGCGTACAGGTCCGACGGTCGCGGATCGAACGCTTCGTCATTCCGTTGCGCAACGGTGATGACCAACCCCAACTCTCCCACGGCTTCAATGGCACGCAATGTGCGCTCGCGCCCGACGGATAGTGGAGTGATGCCACGCGGAAAGACGACCGTTTCACGCAGCGGCACGACGGGTGCCTCGAGCGTGTCGGGAAGGGATGCCGCGCCGGCTGCCAGCACCTGCCCCTCAAGTGGTTGTTGCATATGGTCGCCAAAACTGGCAGCCAGCAACCAGTTACGCAGTTCAGGGGTCAGGTAATCACGATTCATCGTCGGTCTCGACCTGGAACGCTTTCGACCGTCGGGCCCACGCCGCGCGAGCGGTCCCGACGAGTGCCACACTGCCAGTGATGCAGACCGGCTCGCTCGCATTGATCGCCGCATCCAGCGCGTCGCCCACCTTCGGCAATGCGATCACACGCAGGTTCTGCTCTGCAGCTATTTCCATCAAGCGTTCGACTGGTGTCGCACGCGGATTATCCACCTGGGTCAGCACCCAGTGCGTCACACGACCCGATAGGGCTCTGAACATACCCGCCGCGTCCTTATCCTTATAGCAGCCGAACACAGCCACCCAGCGCCGGCCGGGAAATACCTCAGCCAACGTCGCAGCCAGCTTGCTCGCGCTGTCTACGTTGTGTGCGCCATCGGCAACAATCGGTGGATCGGCGCGCATCACCTCGAATCGACCAGGCCAAACCGTCACGCGCAGGCCGTCGCGGATGGCGCGAGCCGAGACGTCCAGCGTGCTGTCGCGCGCACGCAGCACATCCATGGTGGCGATCACTTGTGTGGCATTGTCCAGTTGATGCTTGCCGAGCAACGGGATTTCATACCAGCCTTCCAACTCGTTGACAAACGGGTTCTCTTTACTGCGCACGCGCGCCACCTGCTTCACCTGGAAAGTCTGCTTTGCCAGTGTTGTTTGTCCTGGTGTCCAGCGCCAGTGGCGTCCAAGCATAATCAGAGGAGCGTTACGTTCGTGAGCGATATGTTCGAGAACCGTGGTCGCTTCCAGTGGTTGCGCCTGACTTACCACCGGAACGCCATATTTAATAATCCCTGCCTTCTCCGCTGCGATTTCCGGGAGCGTCTGGCCCAGCCATTGCATATGGTCGTAGCTGAGCGATGTGATGACGCTCGCCACAGGCGTGATCACGTTGGTCGCATCCAACCTCCCGCCCAGCCCCACTTCGATAACAGCCCAGTCCACCAGGTGTTCGACAAAATAGACGAATGCCAGCGCGGTAACCGCCTCAAAGGTGGTCACCCCCGGACGGGCATCCAGGGCAGGCTTGATCCGCTCGACGAGGTGCACCAGCTCCTCACGACTGATCAGGGCACCATCCACCTGTATGCGCTCGCGAAACGTGGAGAGATGCGGCGAGGTATATAAGCCAACATGCTGGTCCAGTTGGCGCAGGCACGAATACAGCATGGCGGCTGTCGAGCCCTTGCCTTTGGTACCAGCGACATGAATCGACTTGAATTGCTCCTGCGGGTCGCCCAGCGCACTCAGCAGGTCGCGCACCCGGTCCAGGTTCAATGCAGCCGTCGAATAGGTATTCAAAGCCACACGCTCGTAATCGGTGAGAGAGAAGAGATAAGCCAGGGCTTCTTGATAATTCATTACGGATGAGTATAGCTGTAGAGCATCGCAGCAGAGACGGGGAGCCGCCTGCATGCCTTACACCGGTATAATCCCTCACACTATGAAAGCGCTCCTGTCCGTGTCCGATAAAACGAACCTGGTTGAACTGGCTTCGAGTCTGAGGAGTTACGACGTGGAGCTGGTGGCCAGTGGGGGAACAGCCCGCACGCTTAAAGAAGCCGGACTGCCTGTCACGACTGTTGAGGAGTTAACCCAGTCTCCCGAGGTGTTGGACGGACGGGTGAAGACTTTGCATCCCATCATCCACGCGGGGATCCTGGCTCGTGACAGCGATGCGGATCGTGCTGACCTGGCCCGTATTGGTGCCGGCATGATCGACCTGGTGGTGGTGAACCTGTACCCATTCCAGAAAACCGTCACCCAACCCTATGTCACGCTGGCCGACGCCATCGAGAATATAGACATTGGC
>JAJYKL010000079.1 GCA_021788625.1 Chloroflexota bacterium | reverse complement strand
ATGGAAGTTCGTTCCCGAGATCCTAATCTGATCACGATGTACCGCCAGATGCGAGTTAAATTCACTCGTTACCCGCTGAAATAGGCGACGGACTGACGTATAAAGCTTTGCTGAGGTACCGCCAGGATTCACCGTAACAAAGCCCAGATTCGCACCAGGATCTTCGATTATTTCGCGGAGCCGCCTGCCGGACCCAGTCACTAGAAATGATGCACCGGCCAATTCTGGCAAGGGGTCGGGTAAGGGAATCTCTTCAACGTTAGGGAATATGCGGCGCGGATCAAGCGTCCACCCCAGGTAAACCGAGATGTTTCCGGCAGCGCCCTCACTGGCCTCGATCTCAGAAAGACGTCGACCAGTTTCGCCAATAAGCTCCAACAGCTCGCCTAGGTCAGGGAAGGGTGCCTCAATCGCCATTGTACATTGCTCCAGCAGAAGCTCTGTCATCATTGTAGCACTGGCGTTATGGCTGTTGTAGCCTATACTAAGCGGCTGAGCATCAGCCCGGCTCACAAGCTATTTATGCAATGTCGATAAAAGGAGGAACGCATGCGATTCGGAATGAGCGGCTGCTTTTTGCCGGATGATATGGATGCACTGACCCCTGAGATGTGCAAGCGAGTTCGTGATCTGGGCTTTAGCGGCATCTTCACCCGTTTTCGCCGCAATGATCCCAACACCACAACAAAGCCTAAAGCCGAGCGGGTACGCCAGATGATGGCTGATTGGGGCATCCACATGTATCAGGCCACAGGCTTCTGGCAGAACATGGTGACACCTGATGAGGAACAACGCAAGCAGGCTGTGAAAACGGTCCAGGCGGCACTCCGGTTGGCAGGCTGGATGGGTGCACGAGGTATCGACACAGGACCAGGCTCAATGAACCCCGCCGGTCCCTGGTTTCCACACCCCGATAACTGGACGGTCACCAGCCGCCGGCAATTGGTGAAGACACTCAAAGAGTGTGCGCAGGCTGCCGAGGATGCTGGTGTTTATCTGAGTTTGGAAGGGCACCAACTGGTGGTCCTGGAATCGGCTGACGTAACGCGCGAAATACTCGACGAGGTAAACTCTCCATGGGTGCGAAGTGACTATGATTCGGCCAACTGGATTACCCGTGAAACGGTGTACCACACCGCCGAGGCAATCAATCACCACTTCGACGTTCTGGGTCGCTACATCGTAAGCTGCCACGCAAAAGATATCTGGATTGAAAATCGTTTAACCCTGCATCTACAGGACGGATGTGTGGGTAAAGGTCTGCTTGACTTCCGTACGCTATTAATGCGCATGGAAGCACTCTCGCCCGAAAACCCCGTTATTACCGAAGGTAACTCGACCGATGAATTACCCTGGGTCAGTGATATTTTTCACCGCTTAGCAGGTGAATTGCAGATCAAAGTGCTTGACTAAGGAGGCTCACATGCCACATTTACGTTTTGCAGCGCCAAAAGAGCGGCGGCTCGCCGTTGTGACGGGCGGTGCGCGAGGGATCGGGCGTGCCAGTGCGTTGCGTATCGCCGAGGAGGGACGCGACGTCGTTATTGCCGATGTACTGGATCTGGGAAATGATGTGGTCAAGGAGATCGAAGCGCTGGGTCAAAAGGCGATCTTCGTAAAAACCGATGTGACGGACGAAAGCGCCGTGCGATCATTAATGGCCAAAGCCATGGATAGCTTTGGCCGCCTGGATATCCTGGTATGCTGCGCCGGTATCCTGGGCAAAGAGGTGCCGTTCCTGGAACAAACGGCAGAAGCTTTTGATCGCGTTATGAAAATCAACGTATATGGCGCCTTTTATTGCCATCACGCCGCCATCCCCTATATGCTAAAAGCCGGATGGGGACGTTGTGTAACGATCACGTCGGGTGCGCGCATGGGTGCCACTCACATGGTGCCATATGGCGTGTCCAAAGGCGCGGTATGGAGCCTGGTCACCGCGTTGGGCAATGCGTATCCCAAGCAAGGTGTGTTCGTCAATGGTGTGGAACCGGGGCGGGCATTAACCGAAATGGTTGTACCGCGTTTCTCTGCCGAGCATCTGGCTAATCCTGGCGTACCCATTGGCCGTTATTCAGACGCCGAGGAGGTAGCCGAGGTCGTGGAGTTCCTCACCTCTGAGCGCAATACGTATACCACCGGATCTGTGTGGAGTGTGAAAGGTGCGACAGGATAAATAAGCACCAGGAGGGGTTGTGGAGTATCGGAACTTCGGGAAGGCAGGCGTGAAAGTGTCGCCTTTGTGTATTGGTACGGCGTTCCGCGGTTCACGTAACGACGAAGCCCTATGTGTTCGCACCATACACCGAGCCTTGGACATGGGATGCAACTTTGTAGACTGCGCCAATGTGTATGGTACAGAGACCATCGTCGCGAAAGCATTGCGTGGCCGGCGTGATGATGTGGTGCTAACTTCCAAAGTACACAGCGCTATCGGTCCCGGGCCCAACGACCACAGTTCCTCGCGCTACCACATCATGCGAGAGGTTGAGCGAAGTCTGCGCCGGCTGGAAACGGATCATATTGACCTCTACCTGCTGCATAACTTTGACGAAGCAACGCTTATCGATGAAACTCTACGTGCCATGGACGATCTGGTGCACCAGGGCAAGATACGTTACTTTGGAGCCAGCAACTTCCAACCGTGGCGAATCGTCGAGGCTCTGTGGACGAGTGATCGCCTGGGGATTAATGCACTAATCGGCATTCAACCTCAATACAACTTGCTCAACCGCACGGATGTTGAGCCCGAATTAATGCCACTTTGTCGCCAATTCGGGCTCGGAATGATGTCATATAGCCCCCTGGCGATTGGGCTCCTGACCGGACGGTTCCGCCGTGGGCAACCTCCGCCTCCTGATACACCCTGGTCAGGTGCATCCAGGCATTACAACTTCGGCGTTGCCATGACTGAGCAGGCGGACCGCATCGTACAGGCTTTGATTACCCTTGGCCAAAGACGCGACAAAACACCGGCGCAGGTAGCCATAGCATGGATCCTGGACCATCCCGAAGTGACTTCTGTCATGCTGGGCCCCGACCTTCCTGAGCATGTGGACGATGCCATGGGTGCGTTGGATTGGAAACTCACGCGTGAGGAACGCGATGAATTGGACATTGTCTCGAAAGTGGAGCCGGGGCGGCGATACGCGTAAGCAGGAGCGTTATTGATAACCTCTTGCCCATAAATAGGGTTGACGCGAAGGAGGGCTTTGTCATGGTTGAAGCGGGTCAGCACGTGGAAGATTTGGATACTCCCAGCCTGCTTGTCGACCTGGATCGCATGGAGCGCAACATACAGCAGTGGCAGGCTGACATCAGTGCACAGGGCGTTGCATTGCGCCCACACGTCAAGACACACAAAGTACCCGATATCGCACGCCAGCAGCTTCACGCTGGCGCTTGCGGTGTAACGGTAGCTAAGGTGTCCGAGGCTGAAGTCTTCGCCGAGAGTGGTGTGAGCGATATCTTCATCGCGTATCCCGTAATTGGTCAGCCGAAATGGAAGCGTATCGCTGACCTGGCTCGTACCTGCACAGTAACCGTTGGAGTTGATAGCGAGGTAGGTGCACGGGGCTTGAGTTTGGCTGCTTCGCGCGCTCAAGTGAAAGTGCGTGTACGTGTGGAAATAGACGGTGGCCTGAACCGCTGCGGTGTGCAACCTGAGCAAGCCGAGTCGCTTTGCCGCCTGGTAATGAGTCTGCCGGCACTGGAACTGGATGGTATCTTTGGCTTCCGCAGCATCTTTTATGCCTCATCGAACGGTCGCTCTGCGCAAGAACTGGGACGAGAGGAAGGTGAACTATACGTCCGAATAGCGGAGCAACTTCGCCACAGTGGAATCAGCATACACAGCGTAAGCGTGGGCAGCACACCGACTGCCAAGTATGCCGCAGCTGTTCTTGGAGTGACGGAGGTTAGGCCCGGTACCTATATATTCGGCGACTATATGATGGCCGAGCTGGGTGCCGTTCACTATGATGATGTGGCGTTGTCCATACTGTGCACGGTCGTCAGTCGACCAGCTAAAGACAAGGCAACCATAGATGGTGGTTCGAAGACCTTTTGTGGCGATAGTATTCCTGCACGTATGGGGTTAAAAGGCTACGCTCGTGCGGTGAGCACAGAAGCTTATGTCGAAAGCATGTCTGAAGAACATGGCGTAGTCAGGCTAGGGTCCGGAGTGGATCTGAAGGTAGGCGAGAAGCTCGCTTTCTTCCCAATTCATGTCTGTACTGCCGTCAACCTTTCGGACGAATTGGTCGGTATACGTAACGGGCGTGTGGAACAGGTATACCCCATCGCGGCGCGTGGCAAGCGTACTTGAAATCCATATGCTTCTGGACCAGCCAATACACGCGTGGGTGATACGAGAGAAACAGGCAATTATCGATTGCCTGCGCTACTTTATTGGCATAGATACGCAGAACCTGGCACCCAAAGGCAATGAAAGGGCAGGTCAGCTGGCCATGGCTGCGCTCTTGAATGTTATGGGCTGCACCGTAGATGTATACGACATAAAGTCCGTACCAGGATTGCAACAAAACTCACATTACTGGTCGGAACGCCCTGCTACCGGCCGGCCGAATGTAATGGGTATACGGCATGGACGAGGCGGCGGCCGATCCCTTTTGTTTTCAGGGCACATGGATACAGTGCCTGCTGGCATGGATACCTGGCATCATTTACCGTGGGAAGGTGAAATCGCTGACGGCAAGCTCTTTGGTCTTGGCGCCTATGACATGAAAAGCGGTTTAGTTGCCTCACTGATGGTCGTGCGGGCGTTGAACGAGTTGGGCTGGGTGCTTAATGGTGATCTGATGATAGAAAGCGTGGTGGATGAGGAATATGGGGGCTGTAATGGTTCGCTGGCCGCGCGGCTAAAATACAATGCCGACCTGGCAATCGTGCCGGAACCAACCAACATGATCATCTGCCCCGCTCACCACGGCGGGTTAATGTTTCGTGTCACATTTGAGGGTAAATCCGGCTGGAGCTTCAGCCCGGAGCATCCCGTTGACCCCGTAATCGCTCTGGCACACTTCGTGCGATTATTGAACGACTGGGCTGCCCATCGACAACGCACGCTGCCCGTGCCGCCGTTATACCAATCCAATCCGCAATTACCCGTTCTGGTAAACCAGGTGATGGCGGGTGATGTGAGCTTGCCGTTTTTTGCCGATCGTGTGCCGGGTCAAGCCTGGTTGACGGTTTGGGCTGAGGTGTATCCTGGTGCAAGCCAGAATGAAGTATTGGATGACCTACACGCGTATTACAAACTGGCACAAGCTTCGGATGTAGTACTGGCAGCCTTTGAACCTGAGATCACGCCTATACGCTGGTTGGATGGTAGCATGATTGCTTCTCACAACCCAGGAGTGCAATTACTAGCTGAGACTGTATCGCGTGTTACCGGACGTGCAGCGCAGGTTCAGGGTGCCCCGTTTGCCTGTGACGGGCATATATTTAATCTATACAGCCCAACCCCAATGGTACTGTTCGGTGCAGTGGGTGGTCAACCCCATTCACCCGACGAGTTCGTTGTAATCGACGATTTTCTTCAATTTGTCGAAGTCCTTATCCATACCGCTGTTCAATGGTGTGGGCTTGACTCTACAGAGGTGAATAACTCATGACGAAACAATCTATTCGAACTGATCGAGCCCCGCTCCCCGCCGGTCCTTATTCGCAGGGTCTTCGTGTGGGTGATTTGATATTCGTCGCTGGGCAAGGTCCCACCAATCCCGTCACACACTCCCTCGCGGGTAGTAGCATCGAAGAGCAGACTGTACAAGTACTCGAGAATATCAAAGCCATCCTCGAAGCAGGTGGTTCTTCCATGGCGGACGTAGTGAAGACTACAGTGCACCTGAGCGATATGAGCCTGTTTAGCCGGTTCAACAAGGTGTATGAATCCTACTTCCCCGACCCCAAACCGGTTCGCACGACTGTGGGCAGCATCCTGGCGAATATCCTGGTGGAAATCGATGTGATTGCCTATCTCGGTCGGTAATTCACGGAGGTCTATTTGCAGAACCGACCTTCTGTACCCATGGTGCGAACAGCCATGGCTATTGCCGCACATCCGGATGACATCGAATTCACCATGGCTGGCACGCTGCTTCTACTCAAGGAGGCAGGTGCGTCGATTCATATGTGGAATCTGGCCAATGGTTCGTGCGGCACAGCTTTTCACGAACGTGAGGAAATCATTCGCCTGCGTGCCGCCGAAGCGTCTGCTTCCGCGCAGATCGCCGGAGCGACGATACATGCGGCCATCGTGGATGATCTGGCTGTCTTTTATGAGCCAGCGTTGCTTTCACGCGTATCAGCAGTGGTGCGCGAGGTGAAGCCCGACATCTTATTGGTACCCTCGCCGCAGGATTACATGGAAGATCATATCAATACCTGTCGCCTGGCTGTAACCGCTGCCTTTGCGCGAGGGATGAGAAACTACATCACAGACCCTCCCTATGCACCTTGGGAGGGTGATATGGTGCTATACCATGCCATGCCACATGGCTTGCGTGATGGCCTCCGACACCTCATTCGCTGTGAGTTATATGTGGATATCGGATTAGTCATCGAGACAAAACGGCACATGCTTGCTCAACATCGTAGTCAGAAAGATTGGCTGGACGTAAGTCAGGGTATGGGTTCGTACATACAGGAAATGGATAACATGGCGCGTCAGGTAGGACGGATGTCGGGTAAGTTCGTATATGCCGAAGGGTGGCGCAGGCATTCGCACCTCGGCTTTGGTAAACAGGAAGCTGATCCACTCCGCCAGGCACTGGCTGAACAGTGCTGGATTGATCCGCAGTACGAGGAAACCCTGGAGCATTGACCACAGGAGGACTACGAAGGATGATTACCATGACACGCCCCATAAGCAAGGTCGCACCAGGTTGGTGGGATTACACCACGCTCGATCCCGAGTTATTGGCAGATGCGGCCAGGCTGGACGAGAAGGATCTGTCGCAACTGACGCGCCCCGGTTTCCAGGTTGTTTTCTATGACACCCTGGAAGAGTTCTATCTGGCTGAGGCACTGGAATACATCCAGGCCTGGATGCAGGCAACTGATAGCCAGCCAGCCGGTATCTGTGGTCCGATTGGCCCCACCGAGCAGTTGCCCCTGGTGGCACGCATCGTGAATGCCATCGGTCTGAACCTACACAATGCACACTTTTGGGGCATGGATGAGTGGGTGGTACAAGGTCAGCCTGTACCGATAACCCATCCACTCTCGTTTGCCAGGGCTGACCTGGATCTGTGCTTTAACCGCATCGATCCGAAATTACGATTGCCGGACTCCCATTTGCACTTCCCAACTGGTGACCTCGATGCCTATAGCCGTAGCTTTGACCAGGTTCGGTGCGTAGTGATGCAGGGCGGGCAGGGCGAGGTGAAACACTGGGCGTTCAATGATCCGCTCCAGAGAACAGGTGAGTTTGAGGCGAACCCTCCTAGCATTCAGCAGTATCGCCAGTTGCGGACACGAATCGTCAATCTGCATCCGATGACAATAATTCAGAATGCGCGCACCTCTGGCGGTGGAAATGTGAACATGGTGCCCGTTCAGGCTGCATCCGTTGGACCAGTGGAAACATGGAAAGCCGAGCGAGTTTCGATCTGGCAAGCCGGTATGCATGACAATCCATTTGGTATGCGACTGACCACGCTCATGATTGCGAAGCATATCCCCGACAGTGCCGTACCGATGTCGTTGCTGGCTGATCATCCTGACGTGCGATTTAGCTTCTATCGCAAAGGACTCGGTAAAGTGGAAGCGGAGATGCATTAAGAGGCTTTTCTTATGCGGCTCGAAGGAAAGAGTGCCATCATCACGGGCGCAGGCAGGGGTATTGGCCGTGCCATTGCCCAGAAGTTCCTGGTCGAGGGTGCGCGACTCGTTATTTGCGACATCGTGCCAGAGCGGATCTCCCGAACCGAAGACGAGTTGAAACACCTGGGTCCAGTGTACGCGTTGGCCGGCGATGTTTGCCAGGCTGAGTTTTGCGATCAGTTGTTGCAGAAAGCATTGGGACAGTTCGGAGAGCTTAATATCCTGGTGAATAACGCTGGCATAGCCGTGTTTGCACCTTTCATGGAGCATAGTGAAGCCGATTGGGATCGCACCATGGCTGTCAACCTCAAATCCATGTTCTTGCTCGGTCAGCGCGCAGCACGTGCCATGATTACTCAAGGTAAAGGCGGTGCGATCGTTAATATGGCATCGACAAATGGCCTGATGGGCGAACGCGACCTGGCAGCGTACAACGCATCCAAGGCGGGTGTTGTGATGCTGACGAAGACCATGGCAATCGAGCTGGCTTCACATGGTATCCGCGTCAACTGTGTGGCACCAGGTCTGATCCGGACCGAACTGGCAACTGAAGGTGGAGTGGCTACCTCGTTTTTAAAGGACTACTTAAGGAAAATCCCATTACGAAGGCAGGGTCTGCCAGACGAAGTAGCTAATCTGTTTGTCTTTTTGGCATCAGATGAATCATCCTATATCACGGGCGACGCGATCATCATCGATGGCGGTCAAACCTCCGAGGAATGAAAACCCGACCATTCTCACCATCTCGCAGCCGGCCGCAATCATTAGCCTGGAAAAGTTCTGCCTCATTGGAAATATCTGACCTGATCGAAGCATGATAAATACCGAACCGCATGACCGTCACAGAGCATTCAATTACGCGCACTGGGCATTCATCATTCCACTGCTGTTCGTGCTCGCACTTTTTATCGGTTACTTCATTGTCTTACTCGTATACAGTAAGGCCCTGCTGCGTTTCCCTTTTGACTACGATCAAGGTGAAGGGTTTGAGTTGTATGATGCCATCCGCCTGTTACGAGGGCAAGGCATTTACCTAAACGATTCGGTTTTCCCTTTTTATTCGTCCAACTATCCACCGGTCTACCGTTTGATACTGGTTCCATTTGTTGCCATACTTGGGCCGCACATCTGGGTAGGCCGACTCGTCACGCTAGGTTGCACACTGCTACTGAGTGGGCTCATTACTTACGCGGCATATCGCCAGATGAGTGGTGAGCCAGCACTCGCATCCACCACCATGCTGCGCGTTGTGCGCCCGATCGTAGCGGTCATCGCTGGACTGGCATTTCTAGCTGCTAACTATGTCTACGAAATAGCGCCACTAGCCCGAGCCCACCTGCCCATGGTCATGTTTGCCTTCGCTGGCATTCTTTGCTTGAGCATAGCTTTCGAATCAAATAACAAGGCGCACACCAAGTTGGTGGCAGGGGGCATCGCGTTATTGGTGCTGGCTGGATTCACCAAATTGCAGGCTATTGATGCCCTGGCAGCGGGATTTGGTTTCCTGCTCATTCGTAAAGCACGCTGGGGCTTGTTAGCGCTGGGCACAAGTGCGGTGATTACAGCCGTCATCGTAATCGCGCTTAATGTGCTGACAGGTGGCCAGTTCTGGCTCAATGTGGTGCTGGCGAATGTGAACGAATATGACATCCAGCAAACCTGGCAGACTTATGGTCAGTGGCTGCATCTGGAAGGCGCACTCATTGCTTGCAGCATAGGATATGTATTATGGGACCTCGTGCTTGCCGTGCGTGCCCGTACCATCCACCGTATTACCGTGTGGTCTTATTATTTCGTGGCAGGCAGCGCCATGGGGATGTTGACAGGTAAGTGGGGAGCTGGACCGACATATTTGATCGCAGCCATCGCAGCAGCCTGCGTCTGCACCACTGGACTGCTGTGGCGTGCAGCAACCGCACTTTTGCGCGTGCGGCGTTCCAACCGTCTGGGCGAAGCACTAAGTCTGTTGTGTGCGGTTGCGTTTGTGGTACAGGCCGCCCAAAATGTCCACCTTCCCACCAGCGGAAGATTGTTCGGCATCCTGGCGCGTGTAATTGGTGTGGCTGGCCAATCGTCCTATACGCCGTATCCGTACTATGATGCAGTTGGTTACACGCAACTGGGACACCTGTTGGATCCAGCTGACACGGCCGATGGCTGGGAGCTGGTGCATATCGCTCAAGCTGCCAAAGGTCCTGTGTGGAGCGAAGAGGCCATGCTTACTCTCCTGGCTGGCAAAGACGTAGTAACCAACCCGACCCAACTCTACAACCTTTCTAAAGCTGGGTTACTTGATACCTCGCAGATGATCTCCATGATCCGGGCAGAGGCATTTGGTGCGGTCATATTTCGCGCACAGTTCTACCCGCAGGACGTGCTCATCGCTATCGGTCAGCACTATCATTGGGTGCGCGCAGTCCGTATGAATGGATTTGATTACCAGGTACTGTACCCCAATGGCAAGGCGGATGTAAACAAATGACAAGGGAAGAGCACGACACCGGCAATAACATGGCCGCTGGAGATACCCATCGAAGTGAGCCCATCTCCGGCGCTGTAACCGACCACACCTCGCTCGATTGGTTAAGCGCCGGTGAACGACAAAGCGGTGACTTCACCTTGCGTCTGCCTAATTACGAAGGTCCGCTGGATGTGCTGCTTCGGCTCATCGAAGAGCGGCAACTGGAGATCACAGCTGTGTCCGTAGCCAGTGTGGCTGACCAGTTCCTGACCTACATGACATCGATGTCCTCTCGTGAGCCACGCATGCTGAGCAATTTCGTCTCTGTAGCTGCGCGCTTGATTTTGCTGAAGAGCAGGGCGCTCCTGCCGCAGTTCGATCACAATGACCATCCCGATGAAGAAAATGGCGACGATCTGGTGCAACAACTACGTGGCTACCAGCTATATAAGCGTACGGCACGCTGGCTGCAAGCGCGCGAAACAGCAGGACTCCGCTGCTACGACGTTCACCCCCCAACCCTTGTTCGACCGCACTCTCAACGTCTCCCACTTGACAATGTCACTTTAGCCATACTGGCCCGTGCCATGCACCATGTGGTCGACCGCTGGCTGCCGCCTCCACCAGTGGATAACGTACTATCGCGGCTCCCTTTCACAGTGCACGACTTTATAACACGTATAGAAGCGGCCCTTCAGCAAAACCCTCGCATTACATTCCACACCATGCTGGGAGACCTGGAGTTGCGGGTGGAAATCATCATCAGTCTGTTAGCAGTGCTGGAGCTGCTAAAGCGCAATTCTGTTGTCGTCCGGCAGGAGCAGCTTTTTGGCGAGATTGTCATTGAGAAAGTGGAGCCAATCGCGTCTGAGGGAGGTGCAACGGAAACGCCGCAACTGGATCAGGAAGATATGGATTGGGTAGGCGGGTAGTTCCTCGGTTCAAATGACGGCTTGCTTGGTGCGATGATGGCCTGGTACAGTGCCACTAGTTGATCAATGCGACCATCCCAGGCAAAGTGTGACCACAAATGCTGCTGGCCCATACGGCCCATACTGGATGCGTCCGTTGGGTGATCGAGCATTTGAATTAAGGCTGTGGTGAAAGCAGGCGCATCGCCGGGTGGAGTAAGTACACCGCTCTTGCCTTGCTCGATATATGCGTGATTCATCCCCACATCGCTAACCACCACCGGTTTCCCACAAGCCAGGTAGTCGATCACCTTCCCCGAACACTTGGCTCGGTTGATCAAGGTATCGCGATATGGATATATGGCAATATCGGCCGCTACGAGATACTGCAGCATTGAGTCATGCGGCATGAAGCCGTAATACTGTACCTGTGCATCGAGTCCGGCCTGGCGGATAAGCGTTTGGAGAGAACCAAGACCATCGCCGGCAGCGATGATCACCCAACGGACATCATGATGGCTGGCTAGCACCTGGTGCAGTGCCGTGACCGCAATGTCCAGGTCATGGTTGATGGGCACAGTGCCCGTGTAGATAAGCACCGGCTCCGCACCCCAGCCAAAGCGCTTCCGCAGGGCGTCTCGCTCAGACTCAGCATGCGATACGATGTCGCGGATTCGATCATCAGGACCATTCGGTAGCAGAGTGATAGGGGTATTCCCGCTGATCATCAGACGGCTTTGCTCCACTAAAACAGTACTCGCGCAGGTAACTGCTTGCGCATGCCTGAGTGTCCAGCCTTCCTGCCAGCGCATGAGGAGCTTTTGCCATATGGGATAAGGGTTCACATTCAGCCAGCCGCCGCTGCCTTCCCAATCGTCACTATCGACGACGAATCTTCGCCATCCCTTTCCATGGAGTAAATACATAGCCAGGGCGCCTGTGCCTACCGGCTTGAATACGTGGACCACATCAGGATTGAGCATCACCACGCGCCGTGCCATTTGCATGGATAAAGAAAGTAAGGCGCCTGAGGCAGGTCCACCCGCGCGGTTCGTACGCAGGTGCATGTTTTCGATCTGCACACCTGCCTGGTTCCACTTACTTTGGCTGTCAGAGGGGTTGTCATATGGCGGCACCAAAACCGTGACATGATGTCCGGACCTGACCAGTGCACTCGCCATGGGAAGCATGCGTGCACTGACCGTGGCTTTGGGCATGTAACCAAAGGGTGCTATGAATACGATATTCATCTACTTCATGGGGTATGGTACACGAAGTGACCAGGAGTGCTATCAGGTTGATGAATGCAAGGAGGCGAAATTGATGCGTCACTTTATCGTGGAGCTAACTTACACCGTATCATTTGAGCAACTGCAATCCAGTCTGCCCGACCACCGCACATTTCTAAACGATGGATACAAACTGGGATGGGCGCTGTATTCCGGACCACAGGAGCCCAAAAGAGGCGGCATCATTGTCGCGCGCGCCCCGGATATCGCAGACATCAGGACCTATCTGGCTGAGGATCCATTGCAAAAGAAAGGGCTGGCAGTCTATCGCATTATTGAATTTACTCCCGTACGCTGGCAGCCGGCACTGGATGAATGGTGCCGCTAGGGTCTTTGTCTATGGTATGATGTGCTGTCTGCGCTCCTGGGGAGAGATGCACTTGCTCCTCCCTGGAAAGCGCCTTCTGCACCGGCGAAAGCGCCGCTCGCGATTGATGGTATGTCGATCATCGCTGAGCGAACCCTTGTAATACACCAGCCGCGTCGGTCCATTGCAATGGACGCAGATCAGTTTTTGAGCTGGTGTACACAGGGAAATAATGCAATTTAATGACTTTACGCTTGATGAACGATTGTTGCGCGCAGTGCGGGATGCCGGATACGAAACTCCAACGCCAATACAACAGCAGACCATCCCACTCGGTCTGAAACAGCGGGATATTATCGGCACCGCTCAGACAGGCACTGGCAAGACGGTCGCGTTTGTGCTCCCTATCCTGCAGCGGATGATAGACCATCCCACGATCACCCGCCGGACGCGCGCGTTGATCGTGACTCCAACGCGCGAGCTGGCGGAGCAGATTCACAACACGATTCGCCAACTGGCACAGTTTACCGACCTGCGCTCGGCAACCGTATATGGTGGAGTGGGCATGGGACCACAGGAAAAAGCTTTCCGACAGGGAGTGGAAATCCTGGTGGCCTGTCCTGGTCGACTGCTCGATCATATAGAACATGGCAAAACGCTCTCGAATGTGGAAGTACTGGTATTGGATGAAGCCGACCGCATGCTGGATATGGGCTTCCTGCCCGATGTGCGGCGGATATTACGGCACATCCCACATGAACGTCAATCGATGATGTTCTCGGCCACTTTTGCAGCGGAGCTGCACGCGCTGGCAGCCGATATGCTCCGCCAGCCTTCACGCGTTGATGTTGGGAATGGCGCACCAGCGAAGACAATCGCCCACGCTCTATATCCCGTGCCGCAACACTTGAAGACCGCTCTCACCTTGACGCTACTTAAAGAAACCAATGCCTACTCAGCGCTGGTTTTTACGCGCACCAAACACCGAGCTGACCGCGTGGCTCGCCAGATCAAACAAGCCGGTTACCAGGTGACCACCTTACACTCCAATAAGTCGCAGAACCAGCGTATGCAAGCGCTGCAAAGTTTTCGCTCCGGAAAGGTGCAGGTCATGGTGGCTACCGACATCGCTGCGCGTGGACTCGATATCGCTGGGGTGACACATGTAATCAACTATGACGTGCCCGATACACCTGATGCCTATATCCACCGCATCGGTCGCACGGGACGCGTCACGCACGCAGGTGACGCGATGACGCTGGTGACGAACGACGACGCGTCCATCGTTCGCGATATTGAGCGTGCGCTGGGCAAAACGATTGCTCGCCGCATGGTGGACGGTTTCGACTATAAGCAGCCTGCTCCGCCTCGTGACGTGCAATATGGCACAGGTGCGGTGAAGCCCGAACAACGTGGCCGCTTGACCAGTCACCGTCATAGTGCAATAGCGGCTCCTGGGATCGTCTCGCGGTCGGCTGAGGACAACGTAAGTCCTCACGACTGGTCCAGGCTTACCGCCATTAGCGGAAATGATAAACAGCGTAAACCATCACCACTGGGTAATGGATATCGCAGAAGCACGGCTTCAAGTCTGCGGCAGAGGCGGGTGCGAATTCAGGATGGCCAATGAAGGTTGGCTGAGTAAGCCATACCAGAGGGAGTCATGCACAACCTGTGTGCCTGCGGTAGGACACGATTTCTCAGGTAGTGCATGGCCGAATCATGAGCAGCGTTTACATCTTCGGTGACTGGCGATTGGGACCAAAGTGCTTTAGCATGACGATTGGATCAGTAGCGCTGGGGTTGGTGATCTGGACACCTTGCTCAGCCGCCTGACAGGATACGAAGTATTCGTCGTTGGAAAGCTGGCCGAAACGAAGCAGGGTGGGGGTCTCGACAGGCCACATACCCATGGTGCCGTGCCCCTGCAGCATGATCATGCCGTACGGTCCTGCATCGCGGATGGTCACTGTGCGACCGGGCAGGACAGCCAACTCTTTAGCGGCCACATAGTCATTTCCGTATGCTATCCATTTTTCGATGTATCCCTGATCCGTCATTTCATCCATGGGATGCACAGGTCGAGGCGGGCGGAAATACGCCTGCTTAAAGTCGGGCCGCGTATTGTTGGGCCAATCGATCATCGAGACGATGTAGTCAAGGTCGTGCGATAGTTCTGCGGGCACGTTCTTTACCAGGAGAGACCAGTCAGTGGGCACTTCGCTGACCAGCGATTGGAACATGGCAAATACATCGCTGGACCATTGCGGCTCATAGGTGCATAGGCTACCCGGTGCATGCAGGATGCCAGCCGGTACAAACCAACCTGTCCCTGGCGTCAAGCGGTAAGCCTTGGCAAGATCTGTAATGTGGTTGTCGCCTTCATTCCATATCTCCAGGCAGTGTCGAACCTGGTCGGTGGTCGTGCCAGGCTCAAGACCGAAGTAGGTGTGAGGAAAGTCCGCACCGTAGTTGTTTACCTGATAGGGAAAGTAGTAACACTCCGGCTTTTGTTCTGCATTCACGCGACTGGCATGCTCCTGCATCTGGTGGAGGTGATGGGGAAGGGGGCCGCGATTATCAAAAAACTTGGAGTACATGGGCCAGCGTCCGTAGCGGCTCCACAAGTCATCGCCAATTAACCTGGCGCCCATTTCCGTAACCAGGTCCTTGAGCAGCACCTTTTGAGGTTGATTCAAATCACCATATACGATGTAGCTGAGGCCTTCATCAGGCGTGGTGAGAGGGCCGTTATCAGCTTTTGTGGTCGAGGAAAACCACCGCTCATCGATTCCACCTCGATTGGCGCCAAATGCATACAGGTCGTCGGGATGCAGCTTGATACGCTTGCCTGGAATGCAAAATGAACGCGGTACCCAGGTGGGCGCCAGTCGCAAAATACCTTCTCCTTGTTCAAATGCCTGATGTGTCATATGCAATACTCCTTAATGTAGAGGGGCAATCTCGAAGATTGTCCTGCCAGTCACGCTAATCGAATAGAACGGCGGCGGAAGTTGGAGGTATGCTCACCTCTCCACTTAGCGCATGCCATCCCGGTTCGTCCACGAGTTGGTAATGGGACCGCGATTCGCCATTATCCAGGCGAGCGCTTATGCTGATCGGCTTTATTTCATCAAAATAGCTGATCACCAGACCTGGCCTGCCTGTTTTTCCGTTGATGAAAACCGAACAGGGACGGTGCCACAACTTACCATTCATGACCGTTATAACCTGTAATTTCACTACGGTGATACGATAATTCGTAGGCTTCTAGTTCCCAATCGTAGCAGGCTTCGCCAGCGTATAGGAATTCGGCCTCACCTGGCTTGAATTGGTGGCAAAGCGGCGGTGAGTTCGCGATCGTTGGCATAGGTGGGTGCACCGTAACGGTGCCCGTGCGAGGTATCGAAGCACAGCAGAGTAGGTGCATGGTGCAGGCATTCGTCAAACAAGATACCATCAACACCAGGATCGAGTATCTTGCGGATTACTTCTTTACACACCTTCGGGTAGTCTTCGCTCAGGAAGCACATGGACACCAGAGGCTGGATGGCTCATAAACACCCATGTGGAGGCCCTGTCGCGCTCCGCGCGGGAGGATGTATGGAGCATCAGATGTTCCAGGGTTACGCCGTGAGGTTGGCACGCAAGGAAGCATTCTGAAGTGATGGTATGCGATTGAGCGTTTTAATTATATAGTTCGCTGTGCATGGTGTATGGAAAAAGGAAGCCTGACGAATGAGCATAGCATCATTCATAGAACTACTGAGACGGGCACGCCGCGAGGGTTACGCAATTGGTTATTTCGAGTCGTGGGACACCTATTCACTGGAAGCCGTGATCGAAACAGCCGAAGAAATGCGATCGCCGGCGATCCTGGGCTTTGGCGGCGCGGTAGCCGATCCACTCTGGCTGGATGACTACGGAGTGGAAGAACTGGCAGGACTGACGCGAGGACTGGCTGAGCATTCCAAAGTTCCCACGGCTGTGCTCTTCAATGAAGCTCAGACACTGGAACAGGTGCAGCGCGGATTGCGCGCGGGGTGCAATGCAGTTATGCAGGATACTTCGCACCTGCCGTTTACGGAGAACCTGGCAGCGACCTGTAAAGTGGTGGAACTGGCGCACGCCTGCAATGCTGCTGTCGAAGCCGAACTGGGTCACCTGGCTGATGCAAGCAACCCAAACACTCAGGCGCGCGGCACCGATCCGCATGAGGCAGAGCAATTCGTGACCGAAAGCCAGGTTGACGCTCTGGCAGTGTCGGTGGGTAATGTGCATGTGTTATCGACTGGAACGGCTACGATTGACCTCGAACGACTGGAGCGCTTGAGTCGCGTTATATCCGTTCCTCTTGTCATTCATGGCGGGACAGGTTTCCCGGTGCAAGCTGTTCCAGCGGCAATCGCACGGGGTGTGTGTAAATTCAACATCGGGACACGATTGAAACGAGCTTACCTTGACGGTATCCACGCCGCGATCACAGCCATAGCAGACCCGACCGATATACACGCCTTTATTGCTTCGCGTAAGCCGGTGGATATTTTCGTACAGGGAAAGGCGAAATTGAAACAGGAAATCCGTTCGCTCATGGTGCTCTATGGCAGCGCGGGCCGGGTCCAGTAAGGAAAGGAATCATGAACTCACGCGAGCGTATGTTGACGGCGTTATCGAATGGCCGTCCGGATCGACTGCCATGTCAGGTGCATGGCTGGATGGACTACTACCTGAACCACTTCCTCGGTGGCATGGATTGGTGGCAGGCATACGAGAAGTTCGGTATGGATTATGCCATCTATGTATCGCCACACTATATCTACTCCGAGCGCGACCAGGCGCACTGGCGCGTGGAGCGCACTGAGTGGGGGGTGGATGCCGATGGTAATCACCGATGGGAAGAAATCATTTTTACACCGAAGGGAACCTTGCATCACGCGGGCGCCTGGAACGAAATAACCGCCTGGGAAACCGAGTTCCTGATCAAGAACGAAGATGACTTCAGGTTATGGGACGAGTTCTATCCCGTACCAACGAACATCGACTTCCATCCGATTCAAAAGGTAAAAGACCGGCTGGGTGACAAAGGCATTATTCGTAGCCACCCTTTTAGCCCTGGGCAAGGTAGCCCATGGCAGAGTTTCTGCACATTGGTGGATACGGAGAAAGCCATCATGATGGCGCAGGACAAACCTGACTTTCTACACTATGCATTAGGGGCGATTGTTCGCAAGACACTGTGTGTGCTGGATATGTGGAAAGGCACACCGGCTGACATGGTGGAGGTCGGAGGCGGGGCCGGGTCGAACACCGTGATCAGCCCAAAGATGTTCAAAGAGTTCTGCGTGCCTTACGACCAGCAGCAGAATAAGATGTTGCATGAGGCCGGGTTGAAAGTGGTCTATCACCTGTGTGGTGGATTAATGCATATGCTGGAACTGGTTGTGGAGACGGGTGCAGATGGGCTGGAGACGATGACACCTCCTAATATGGGTGGAGATTGCAACCTGCGCGAGGCTTCGCGCCGGGTTGGTGGACAGCTCTTTTTCATTGGGGGCTTTGATCAGAATGCTGGCTTCGAGCACGGCACACCGGAAGTGGCGCGTCAACTCGTGTTCGAATGTTTTGAGGCCACCCGAGACCATGCTGGCTACATTTGCTCACCGTCGGATCATTTCTTTTATGGCGATCCGGCGAACTTG